>NZ_RCOA01000094.1:0-126087 GCF_004307585.1 Pseudomonas sp. Sample_20
GATCGTTCCCACGCTCCTGCGTGGGAATGCCTCAACGGACGCTCCGCGTTCGGCTTTCGAAGGGACGCGGAGCGTCCCGGGCTGCATTCCCACGCAGAGCGTGGGAACGATAATAAAAACCGCCGCCCTGTTTTCAGCGGTTTTGCAATCAATTGTTCAATACCGAAGGATTTTCACTTTTCCATTCTTGCTCTTGGATAATTCGAACTCGACCTCTCCGCCCACTTTGACGTTCGCCTGCTGGGCATCGGTCAATGGAATGTTGAATCGGTATTCTTTGGCGGTCAGAAAAAACCCCGTGGCTTCGGCAAAGGAAAGCGATCGTCCCGATTGCTTCGGCGTGATGGTGCCTCTTCCAGTTTTTTCGTCATAGCTGCTGAAAATACCTTTCATTGCCTTGCTCCCTGCACTCGTCCGCATAACCGCGCCAGGTTCGCGGCAGCACCTTGCATCAAACTGCAAAATCACGACGAGCGCACCTGTCAGAGTTGACAGTAAGGGGAGATCTCAGACCAATGGCTGCGCAGCACCATCAAGAATCCCGACGCAAATCCGGCGGAATCGGCAAATCATCCTTCAGCGGATCCGGGCGCTTGCCCTTGCCCGCCTGGTGTTGGCGGATCTGGTAGACGTAGGCCAATACCTGCGCCACCGCCAGATACAACCCACCGGGAATTTCCTGCTCGAGCTCAGTTGAGTAATAGATCGAGCGCGCCAGCGCGGGCGACTCGAGCAGCATGACGTTGTTGGCCACTGCGATTTCGCGGATTTTCAGAGCGATGAAGTCGCTGCCCTTGGCCAGCAGCACCGGCGCGCCGCCCTTCTCCGAGTCGTATTTGAGCGCGACCGCGTAGTGGGTCGGGTTGGTGATGACCACGTCGGCTTCGGGGATTGCGGCCATCATCCGGCGCTGGGACATTTCGCGCTGGGTCTGGCGGATGCGTTGCTTGACCTCTGGGCGACCTTCCTGGTCCTTGTGTTCGTCGCGCACTTCCTGCTTGGTCATCAGCAGCTTCTTGTGCGCTTCCCAGAGCTGCACCGGCACGTCGACGGCGGCGATGATGATCAGGCCGCAGGCCAGCCACAACGTGCTCCAGCCCACCAGCAAAACGCTGTGAATGATCGCCATGTCCAGTGGTTCGTGGGCGATGCGCAGCAAGTCATCGACGTCGGCGGACAGCACCAACAGTGCCACACCCAGAGTAATCAAAAACTTCGCCAGGGCTTTGAGCAGTTCGACCACAGCCTTGAACGAGAACATCCGTTTGAGCCCGGCGGCCGGGTTCATCCGACTGAATTTGGGTGCCAGCGAACTTGCCGCGAACAGCCAGCCACCGAGGGAGATCGGCCCGATGATGGCGGCGAGCAACAGGGTGATCATCACCGGCTGAATCGCCAGCAAGGCGATCAGGCCCGACTCCAGCAAGAACCGGCCCATCGCGCCCTGGTCCATCACCACTTCGCGCGACAGGGTGAAGTTCAGGCGCATCACGTCCATCAGTTCTTGCGCGAGCATGCCGCCGAAGATCAGCAGCGCAGCGGCGCCGGCCATCATCACCGCAAGGGTGTTGAGCTCTTTCGAACGGGCAATCTCGCCTTTCTCACGGGAGTCCTTTTTGCGTTTCTCCGTGGGGTCTTCTGTTTTGTCCTGACCGCTCTCGCTCTCTGCCATGACTCAGCGCGCCCGTGCCAGTTCGCGTAGCAACTGCAAGGCCTCGCTGGCCAAGGGTTGATACTGGTTGAGAATGTCCGCCAGGCCCACCCAGACGATGAACAGGCCGAGCACCAGGGTCAGCGGAAAACCGATCGAGAAGATGTTCAGTTGCGGCGCGGCGCGGGTCATCACGCCGAAGGCGATGTTGACTACCAACAGTGCGGTGACGGCCGGCAACACCAGCAGCAATGCGGCGCCTAGGACCCAACCGAGCTTGCCGGCCAATTCCCAGTAATGCGCAACCATCAAACCACCGCCGACCGGCAGCGTGGTGAAGCTTTCAGTGAGGACTTCGAACACCACCAGATGGCCGTTCATTGACAGGAACAGCAACGTCACCAGCATGGTGAAGAACTGCCCGATCACCGCCACCGAAACGCCGTTGGTAGGGTCGATCATCGAGGCGAAGCCCATGCCCATCTGCACCGCGACAATCTGCCCGGCGACGGCGAAGGCCTGGAAGAACAGTTGCAGGGAAAAGCCGAGCACGGCGCCAACCAGAATCTGCTCACCGATCAGCAGCAGGCCGCTGAGATCCAGCGGGCTGACGGCGGGCATCGGCGGCAGCGCCGGGGTGATGACCACGGTGATCGCCACGGCGAAATACAGGCGCACGCGCCGCGGAATCAGGGTGGTGCCGAACACCGGCATGACCATCAGCATCGAGGCCACGCGAAACAGCGGCAACATGAATGACGCCACCCAGGTGCTGATCTGGGTGTCGGTCAGCTGAAGCAGCGATTGCATGGCTTAGCCGATGACCATCGGAATGTTTTTGTACAGCTGGATAATGTATTCCATGAACGTCTGCACGATCCACGGACCGCCAATGATCAGGGTCACCAGCATCACCAGCAGACGCGGCAGGAAGCTCAGGGTCTGTTCGTTGATCTGCGTGGCAGCCTGGAACATCGACACCAGCAGGCCGACCAGAAGGCTCGGCACCACCAGGATGGCAACCATCATGGTGGTCAGCCACAGGGCTTCACGAAAGATATCGACCGCGACTTCCGGCGTCATGGCGAAACACCTCCAAAACTGCTGGCCAGAGTACCGATGATCAGCGCCCAGCCATCGACGAGCACGAACAGCATGATCTTGAACGGCAGCGAAATGATCAGCGGCGAGAGCATCATCATACCCATGGCCATCAGCACGCTCGCTACCACGAGGTCGATGATCAGGAACGGAATGAAGATCATGAAGCCGATCTGGAAGGCGGTTTTAAGCTCGGAGGTTACAAACGCCGGCACCAGAATGGTCAACGGCGCCTGATCCGGGCTGGCGATGTCGGTGCGCTTGGACAGGCGCATGAACAACTCCAGATCGCTGGTGCGGGTCTGCGCGAGCATGAAGTCCTTGATCGGCACCTGAGCCTTTTCCACCGCCTGCTGGGCGGTGAGGGTTTCCGCAAGATACGGTTGCAGCGCGTCGTTGTTCACCCGGTCGAACACCGGCGCCATGATGAACAGCGTCAGGAACAGCGCCATGCCGGTGAGGATCTGGTTCGACGGCGTCTGTTGCAGGCCGAGGGCCTGACGCAGGATCGAGAAGACGATGATGATCCGCGTGAAGCTGGTCATCAGAATGACCGCCGCTGGAATAAAGCTCAGCGCGGTCATGATCAGCAGGATCTGCAGACTGACCGAATATTCCTGCGCGCCGTCGGCATTGGTGCCCAGCGTGATCGCCGGGATAGACAACGGATCGGCGGCGAACGCCAGCGGCGCGGCCAGCAACAGGACCAGCGTCAAGACGATGCGGAGCGCACCCATTACTTCGTATCCTTCTGGTCCTTGCCAAGAATCTTCAGCAGATGCTGAGCAAATTCCGGCGTCGCTTTTTCACTGGCGGTGGGGACTTCGACCGGCTCTTTGAGCACGTGCAGCGCGGTGATGGTGCCGGGGCTGAGGCCGAGCAGAATCTGCTCGTTGCCGACCTGCACCAGCATCAAGCGGTCACGCGGGCCGAGCGCGCGTGAACCGATCAACTCGATCACCTGGCCCTTGCCCGCCGGCCCCGCCTGTTGCACGCGGCGCAGCAGCCAGGCGAGGAAGAAGATCAAGCCCAGCACCAGCAGCAAACCGAACACCAGTTGCGTCAACTGACCGGCCACGCCGCTGTTGACCATCGGCGCGGTGGCGGCAGGCGCGGCAGTGGTTGCGCCCGGTTCGGCAGCCAGCACGCTCAACGGCCATGCCAGCAGCACCCAGAGAAACCTTTTCACTCAGCGCAGCTTCTTGATGCGTTCGCTTGGGCTGATCACGTCAGTCAGGCGGATGCCGAACTTCTCGTTGACCACCACTACTTCGCCGTGGGCGATCAAGGTGCCGTTGACCAGCACGTCGAGCGGCTCACCGGCCAGACGATCGAGCTCGATGACCGAACCCTGGTTGAGTTGCAGCAGGTTGCGGATGTTGATGTCGGTACTGCCGACTTCCATCGAGATCGACACCGGAATGTCGAGGATCACGTCCAGGTTCGGACCGTCGAGGGTCACCGGATCGTTGTTCTTCGGCACGCTGCCGAACTCTTCCATCGGCAGACGGTTGGAGCTGGAAGTGCCGGCGTCGGCGGCCAGCAGTGCATCGATGTCAGCCTGGCCGGCATCACCGGTTTCTTCCAGGGCCGCAGCCCATTCATCGGCGAGTGCCTGGTCGTCCTGCGCGTTCATATCGTCGTTCATCATGTGTCCTCGGCGGGCAACAATTCGGTTAAATACGGGGGTGAAAAGCGCCGCCTCAGCGACGCTCGATCGGCTCGATCACCTGCAACGCGAGGTTGCCTTTGTGCGAGCCCATCTTGACCTTGAAGGCCGGCACGCCGTTGGCGCGCATGATCATGTCTTCCGGCATCTCGACCGGGATCACATCCCCCGGTTGCATGTGCAGGATGTCGCGCAGCTTCAACTGGCGGCGGGCCACGGTGGCACCGATCGGCACGTCGACATCGAGCACGTCCTGGCGCAGGGCGTTGACCCAGCGCTCGTCCTGATCGTCGAGGTCGGACTGGAAACCGGCGTCGAGCATCTCGCGCACCGGCTCGATCATTGAGTACGGCATGGTCACGTGCAGATCGCCGCCACCGCCATCGAGTTCGATGTGGAAGGTGGAGACCACAATCGCTTCGCTCGGGCCGACGATGTTGGCCATGGCCGGGTTCACTTCCGAGTTGATGTACTCGAAATTGACTTCCATGATCGCTTGCCAGGCTTCTTTCAGATCGACGAACGCCTGCTCCAGCACCATGCGCACTACGCGCAGTTCGGTCGGGGTGAATTCCCGCCCTTCGATCTTGGCGTGACGGCCGTCGCCACCGAAGAAGTTGTCCACCAGCTTGAACACCAGTTTGGCGTCGAGGATGAACAGCGCGGTGCCGCGCAGCGGTTTGATCTTGACCAGGTTGAGGCTGGTCGGCACGTACAGCGAGTGCACGTATTCGCCGAACTTCATCACCTGCACGCCACCGACGGCCACGTCCGCCGAGCGGCGCAGCATGTTGAACATGCTGATGCGGGTGTAGCGTGCGAAACGCTCGTTGATCATTTCCAGCGTCGGCATGCGTCCACGGACGATGCGATCCTGGCTGGTCAGGTCGTAGCTTTTGACACTGCCGGGTTCGGCAGCATTATCGGTCTGTACCAGACCATCATCGACGCCATGCAAGAGCGCATCGATTTCATCCTGGGACAGCAGATCCTGCACGGCCATGTCGTGTTCCTACTGCAGTACGAAATTAGTGAAAAGCAACTGTTCGATGACCACTTTGCCCAGTTCTTTCTGCGCCACTTCCTGGACGCTGGCGGTGGCCTTCTGGCGCAACATCTCCTGGCCGACCGGGGTCGCCAGTGTGGCGAAATCCTGACCGGAGAAGAGCATCACCAGGTTGTTGCGGATAACCGGCATGTGCACTTTGAGCGCGTCCAGATCGGCCTGATTACGCGCCAGCATGGTGATGCTCACCTGCATGTAGCGCTGACGGCCGTTCTGGTTGTAGTTGGCAACGAAGGCCGGCGCCATCGGCTCGAAAATCGCCGCCTGCTTGCCGACCGGCGCTGCGTCAGCGGCCTCGGCAGGCTTGCTCTGCGCGCCGTGCATGAAGAACCAGGTCGCCCCGACGGATGCACCAATGGCCACCAGCAACGCCAGCACGATCACGATGATCAGCTTGAGTTTGCCTTTGGTTGCGGGGTCTTTTACTGCTGCAGCTTCGCTCTTCGCCATGCCAATAATCCGTCACTAATCGGGGGTTTCACAGTCGCACGGCAAGGCAAGAGCAAGTGTTATGCCAGAAGTGTCGGAGGTCGAGAACGACGCTAAAGTCAAAAGCACCCTCACCCCAGCCCTCTCCCGGAGGGAGAGGGGGCTGACCGAGGTGTCAGACGTCAAACATCGACCTGAAAGACCGAGTCGATTATGGATTCACAGCAGAAGTATCCGGTCGGCGTACTTCGCGAGCATCCCCCAGTCAGTCCCCTCTCCCTCTGGGAGAGGGCTAGGGTGAGGGGCTCTTGATTTTGCTCAAGCGTAATAGTCGACCGCGCTGCTGCCGATCACGCTGGTGGTTTGAGCGGCGGTTTCAGCAATGGCGGTCGGCGCCAATTCCTCATCCGCCGAATCCAAGCGGCCACCCGCAGCGCTGGTCCGGCCACTCTGCCCATGCTGCGCCTGCTCCTGGCCTTGCTGCCCCTGCCAGCCACGGTTCTGGTCGGCGACATTGACGTCGACCTGGCCCATGCCCTGCTGGTTGAACATGTCGCGCAGGCGGTGCATCTGGCTGTCGAGCGCTTCACGCACGCTCGGGTGCGCGCTCATGAAGGTGACCTGGGTCTGCTGATCGGGAACCATGTTCACGCGGATATCCAAGCGCCCCAGCTCCGCCGGCTGCAACTGAATGTCGGCGGCCTTCAGGTTGACGCTGGACAGGTACATGACGCGGTTGACCACTTCTTCGGTCCAGCCGCTCTGGTGCATGGCGATCGGCTGATTCACCGGCAGCGCATTGGCGGTTTTCGGCGTAGCGGCCTGGGTCAGTGCCGCCAGACGGTTGGCGAAGTCGTCGACACGGGTGTCGCTGGTGGCGGACTTCAGATCCTTCAGGCCATCGTCGATCAGCCCGCTAAAAGCTTGTTCGCCGCCTTGGCTGGTGCTGTCCTTGTCGGCCTGCACGTCGAGCATGCTGGCCATGCCGGCGGCAAAGTTCTGCGCGGCGGTCAATTCGCCGTCAGCCTGAGCTTGAGCAGGCGTGGCTTTCGGTTGCGCCTGACTGGCGGCGGAAATATGCCCACCCTGCTCCATCGCCATGCGTACGGCCGGCATCGAGTCGAGCGGGTCGGCCGATGGATCGAAATCGCTATCGGTGGCCGCCGGATCTTTGACCATGCCCGACACGACCGCCAATGCAGGCGCTTCGGTTTCCGGCTGGGCTGGCGTTGCGACTGTTGGCGTTTGCACCACAGGCGCTGGCACCAGTGGCTGGACGACTTGCACCAGCGCCGGATCAAGCGCCGGGTCTACAGGCGCCGCATCGGCCACAGGGGTTTGTACGGTTTCAGTGGTGTCATCGGCAGTGGCAGTCGCGTCGTCGCTCGTCGCCGGTTTGTCGGCAGGCAACGCTTTGCCGCTATCGGCAACTGCTGGCTCGGGCGCGGCAGACTGGTCTTTGCCGATATCCTTTTTGCCGCTGCTGTCCGCGACCTTGTCGCGTGCCGGCTTGACTGAATTATCGGCGCCCACGGCAGGCTTGGCCGGCGCCTGATCGGCAAACACTCTGGCGAAGCTGGAAGCCTTGTCCCCGGCGTCTGCGGCCATTGCCGACGATTTGGCAGAGGCGGCTTGCGCCTTGGCCTGGGCGGCGGTCTGAAGAAGAATGTTGGGGGTCGCAGGCATGACACGGTCTCCGCTGCACTGGGATCGTAGGTACAGTTGAGCAAGATGACTGCAAGTGCCGGGCCAGTTTGGCCAGACACTTGCGAAAAGCGCCGGACGGCAGCTTCAGTGGATGTGGGCGTGGTGCTTTTCGCTTTCGTACACCGGGCGTACTTCGGCGAATTCGGAATGGATATCGGCCACCAGTTGAGCGAGCGCTTCCGGACTTTTGTCCTTGGCATTCGACTCAAGGTCCTGGCACAACTCAGCCAGTCGAACCGCGCCCATGTTGCTCGCGCTGCCCTTGAAGCTATGGGCTACATCGGAAAGCGCTTTGACGCTGGTGCTGTCCTGCAACTCGTGCAGGCGGCTTTGCGAATCTGCCAGAAAAGTCTCCAGCAATTCCGTATAGCCGTCCTCCATCACCTCGCGCAAAGTATCGAGGACTTCGCGATCTACATGTGTGTCTGTCACTTGCTCACTCCTTGATCAAGAATGGGCGGATTATGCCTCAATCTCCCAGAAAAACTCCACGCTGGCACTACGACCCTGGTCCGACCAACTGGCGTTGCGCCCCAGTTGCCGGACCAGCCCGATGCCGCGTCCCGACAAGCGGACGTTATCCACGGGCCGCTCCATGACCCGCGCCACATCAAAGCCCTTGCCGCTGTCCTCGACGCGAATGACCAGCCGCCCGCCCTCGCCTTGCGGCTGGACCTGCAAATGCACGCGCACGAAACCGTCTTGCAGCGCCTCCAGTCGCGCCGCGCGCATTTCGTAGTAACGGGCAAAACCAGTGGCATCACGCTTGAGGCTCGAGTCCAGCCCGAGCACGCCATGCTCCAGCGCGTTGGAATACAACTCGGCGAGCACGCTGTACAGCGCTCCGCTTTGCGCGCGCAAGCCATGCACCTCAAGCAGCAACTGCAAGAGGAACGGCAACGGATTGAAACGCCTGAGCGTGGCGCCGCGAAATTCGAAACTGGCCGACCAGTCCAGCGGGCACGACTGGCCGCTGTCGGAATACACCGGCGCCGCGCCGTGGGCCTGCGCCGACTCAAGCAGACTGACCTCGACCATGCTCACATCGTCGCGGGCCTGCCCGCGAAAATCGCGCAGTGCCTGTTCGATATCCTCGAACAACCGATCCGGCTCGCGGTTCGCCGCAAACACCTGCTGCAAGCGTTCGACGCCGAACAACTGGTCATTGGCATCGCAGGTATCGATCACCCCGTCCGATAACAGAAACACTCGATCATCGACGGCCATCGGATACACATCCGTACGGTCATCGAAGGCTTGCGCGCTGAGAATCCCCAGGGGCAAATGCCGCGCCGGCAACGGCACGCGCTCGCCACTGGCCATGCGGTGCAAGTAACCGTCGGGCATGCCGCCGTTCCACACCTCCACCGAACGGCTCTGGAAACTCAGACTGAGCAACGTAGCGCAGCAGAACATGTCTACCGGCAGGATGCGCTTGAGCTTGGCGTTCATCTCGCGCAGGGTTTCGGCCAGGCCGTAGCCCTTGGCGGTCATCCCATAAAACACTTCGGCCAGCGGCATCGCCCCCACCGCTGCCGGCAAACCATGCCCGGTGAAATCGCCGAGCATGACGTGCATGTCACCGGCCGGCGTGTACGCCGCCAGCAACAAGTCACCGTTGAACAGCGCGTAAGGCGATTGCAGGTATCGGATGTTCGGCGCACTCAGGCAACCGGAATGCGCGACTTTGTCGAACACCGCTTTGGCCACGCGTTGTTCGTTGAGCAGATAGTCGTGATGTCTGGCGATCAGATCGCGCTGCTGCAGGACAGTCGCCTGAAGGCGGCGCAAGCGATCCATCGCCTTGATTTTGGCGGCGAGTATCACTTGGTTGTACGGCTTCGCCAGAAAATCGTCACCGCCAGCCTCCAGACACCGAGCCAGCGCTTCACTCTCGGTCAGCGAGGTGAGGAAGATGATCGGCACCAGCGCTTCACCCGCCAGCGCCTTGATCCGCCGCGCCGCTTCGAAGCCGTCCATCACCGGCATCAGCGCGTCCATCAACACCAGATCGGGCTGCTGCTCTTTGAACGTTTCGACCGCTTCGGCACCATTGGCCGCCGTCAGCACCTGATGGCCCTGACGGCGGACAATGGTTGACAGCAGCAGCCGGTCGGCGGCGCTGTCTTCGGCGATAAGAATGGTCAGCGGCTCTTGCGCCTGCATGGGCGTCAACTGATGTCGAAGAGTTTGTCGAAGTTGGAAATCGCGAGGATTTTCTTCACATCGGAGCTGCTGTTGACGACACGGATATCCGACTCGTCGCCACCGGCGTGATCACGCAGCAAAAGCAGCATGCCCAGCGCTGAGCTGTCGAGATAAGTGGCCTCTTTGAGGTCGACCACGATGGATTCGGGTTTGTGTGGGAGCCGTTCATACGACTCGCGAAATTCCTGATGGCGACCGAAATCGAACCGGCCTTTGACGGCGATGGTGAGCTTTTTCTGGTCTGGAGAGACTTCTGTAACGACTGACATTGACTGGCTTCCTTGTCATTGACGAACCTGTACAAGGTGTAGCACCTGGATAGGCTTGGGGCAAGGCGCAACGGGGAACAAGTGTGGGAGCGAGCCTGCTCGCGATGGCGGTCTGGCAGTTGACTACAGGGTTTACTGACACGGCGCTTTCGCGAGCAAGCTCGCTCCCACAGGGTTTGGCGGTGTGGTTTAGAAGGCATCACGCCGTGGCAAGCGCTGGGACAATTCATCGAGCAGCTTCTGCTCGCGCTTGTCTTCCAGGCGTTGTGCTTCATCACGATAGCGCTGCACCAGTTTGCGCAAACCCTCGACGCGGGCAAACGCCTGCTGCCATTCCTCACGCGCCTTGTCGAGCTTGTTCTGGTGCCAGACCAGGCTCTGCCGTTGCTGATCGACGGCAGTATCGAGTTGCGCCAGGAAACCCTGAAAACCCAGCAGCCATTGCCCGGTCACGCCGGTGCTGCCGCGCACGATCCATTGCTGCGAGTAATCCAGACGAAAGGCATTGAGGTCGGCCAGTTTGCTTTCGGCAACTTTGACCTGGCCCTGAAAGTAGGCGAGGCGCTGCACGGCGGCTTTCTCGGCCTTTTCGGCCATGTCCACCACCGGTGCCAGGCGCGCGGCGCGGCTGACGGCCATGGCCGGTTACCCGCCCGCCGCAGGGGCGAACAGGGTTTCCAGATAGGCCTGGCTCTCACCCAGATTTATTTTGTCGTTGAGGCCCTGGCGCTGATACCTGACCAGTTGTGGTTGCAGGGAAATCGCCAGATCGGTCTCGCGATCGCCACCGGCTACGTAGGCACCGACGCTGATCAAATCACGGCTCTGCTGATAGCGCGACCAAAGCTGTTTGAAATACTGCGCGCGCTGCATGTGATCCGGCGAAACCACCGCCGGCATCACCCGGCTGATGGACGCTTCGATGTCGATCGCCGGATAGTGGCCTTCCTCGGCCAGGCGCCGTGACAGGACGATGTGGCCGTCGAGCACGCCACGCGCCGAGTCGGCAATCGGGTCCTGCTGGTCATCGCCTTCGGACAGTACGGTGTAGAACGCCGTGATCGAGCCACCGCCCTTCTCCGCGTTACCGGCGCGCTCCACCAGTTTCGGCAGTTTGGCGAACACCGAGGGCGGATAACCCTTGGTTGCTGGCGGCTCACCGATGGCCAGAGCGATTTCCCGCTGGGCCTGGGCGAAACGGGTCAGCGAGTCCATCAGCAGCAGAACGTTCTTGCCCTTGTCGCGGAAATACTCGGCGATGCGCGTGCAATACATTGCCGCGCGCATACGCATCAGCGGTGCGTCGTCCGCTGGCGAGGCGACCACTACCGAACGTTTGAGGCCTTCTTCACCGAGAATGTGTTCGATGAATTCTTTAACTTCGCGACCACGCTCACCGATCAGGCCGACGACGATGATGTCGGCCTCGGTGAAGCGGGTCATCATGCCCAACAGCACCGATTTACCGACACCAGTACCGGCGAACAGACCCAGACGCTGACCACGGCCGACCGTCAGCAAACCGTTGATGCAACGGATGCCGACGTCCAGCGGTACGCTGATCGGATCACGGTTGAGCGGGTTGATTGTCGGGCCGTCCATCGGCACCCAGTCTTCGGCCTTCATGCCGCCCTTGCCGTCCAGCGCGCGGCCGGCGCCGTCGAGGACACGGCCGAGCATGCTCATGCCCATCGGCAAACGACCGGTATCGGCCAGGGGCACCACGCGGGCGCCCGGGGCAATCCCGGCGACGCTGCCGACCGGCATCAGAAAGACTTTGCTGCCGGAAAAACCCATGACTTCCGCTTCCACCTGGGACGGGTGGTAGCTGTCGTCATTGATCACCATGCAACGGGTGCCCATGGCGGCGCGCAAGCCTTCGGCTTCGAGGGTCAGGCCGACCATGCGCAGCAGCCGACCTTCAAGGATCGGCGCGCCGGCAATCTCGGTGGCCTCGGCGTAGGTGCTCAGGCGCTTGGCGAAGCTGGTGCGTTCAAGGCGCATCGCTGGCGTCCGCGCGCGGCTCGTCAGAGTCGACAGCCGCTGGGGTGTCTTCGGGAATGTCCAGACTCAAGTCAGGCGCTGCCGGATGCAAGGCCTGCTCGTGCAACTGGTCGAACAGCTTGGCCATGACCTGGGTCACCCGCGATTCGACACTGGCGTCGATGCGGCTGTGCTCGGTTTCAACCCGGCAGCCGCCCGGCAACAGCGACTCGTCTTCAACAATGCGCCAGGTTTCTTCGTGGCGTTCGCGCAGGGCTTTGACCTGGGCGAAATCCTGCGGATTGATGTACAGGCGCACGTTTTCCACGCCCAGCGGCAATAGCTTGAGGGCATCGCGCATGACGTGTTCGATCTGCGTTGAATCGATGGCCAGTTCGCGCTTGATCACCTGCTTGGTGATGTGTTGCACGAGGTCAACCAGCGACTTTTCAATCTGGGTGTCTTGCTCGGCGATCGGTTCGAACAGGTTGGCCATCAACAGCTCGAGGCTGGCGATTTTCGCCGCCAGCGCTGTTTCAGCTTCCTGACGCACCTTCAGCGTGGTGCTGTGAAAACCTTCTTTTTCGCCGATGGCGAAGCCCTCGTTGTAAGCCTCCTGACGGATGCTTTCGAGTTCCTCCAGGGTCAGTGGCTGGACTTCTTCCAGCGGCACTTCTTCCATTTCCGGCGGTTCAGGCTCCGGCTCAGGCTCGGGTTCCGGTTTCGGCGGGTCGAAGCTGGGCAGCGCCCAGGATTCGAAACCACGAACATCGCGGGCGCGGATCAGATCCGTCACAGACTCGTCAGGCTTATCCATGGGCTTAGATCATTTCCTCGCCGCCCTTGCCACCGAGCACGATCTCGCCGGCTTCGGCCATACGACGGGCAATGGTGAGGATTTCCTTCTGCGCGGTTTCGACGTCGCTGACGCGCACCGGGCCTTTCGCCTCGAGGTCGTCGCGCAACAGTTCGGCGGCACGCTTGGACATGTTCTTGAAGATCTTTTCCTTGACGCCTTCGTCCGAACCCTTGAGGGCCAGTACCAGCACGTCCGAAGAGACTTCGCGCAACAGCGCCTGGATGCCACGGTCGTCGACGTCGGCAAGGTTGTTGAACACGAACATGAGGTCTTCGATCTGACCGGACAGGTCTTCGTCGACTTCGCGGATCGAGTCCATGAGCTGGCCTTCGATCGAGCTGTCGAGGAAGTTCATGATGTCGGCCGCACGCTTGATGCCACCCAGGGTGGTGCGCGAGGCGTTCGAGTTGCCGGAGAACTGTTTCTCGAGAATCTGGTTGAGTTCTTTCAAGGCGGCCGGTTGCACGGTGTTCAACGACGAAACGCGCAGGATGATGTCCAGACGCACTTTATGGTCGAAGTTGCCGAGCACTTCACCGGCCTGATCCGGGTCGAGGTACGCGACCACGATTGCCTGGATCTGCGGGTGTTCATAACGGATGACGTCGGCGACGGCGCGCGGCTCCATCCATTTCAGGCTGTCGAGGCCGCTGGTGTTGCCACCGAGCAGGATGCGGTCGATCAGGCCGTTGGCCTTGTCTTCGCCCAGGGCCTGGGTGAGCATCTTGCGTACGTAGTCGTCGGATCCGACGCCGAGGCTGGTCTGATCGCCGACGATGTCGACGAACTCGCTCATCACCTGCTCGACCTGTTCGCGATGGACGTTGCCCATCTGTGCCATGGCCACGCCGACGCGCTGAACCTCTTTGGGGCCCATGTGGCGCAGCACTTGCGCAGCATCGGTCGAACCCAGGGACAGCAGCAGAATCGCGGCTTTGTCGACCTTGGTCAGTTTGACGGTGGCGGCTCGGTTATCACTCATCTGCGTTAATCCACTCTTTCACGACCTGAGCCACGCGACCCGGGTCTTCAGCTACCAGACTCTTGATTGCATTCAGCTGCGCGTCATAACCCTCGCTCGGGCTCGGCAACAGAATGCTCTGCGGACCACCGAGGCTCACGCGGTCGTTGGCCAGTTCGCCGTCCAGGCCGCCCATGCCACCAAGTTCCACGTCGCTGCCCAGACCGGCCAGCTCCTTGCCTTTGCCACCGCCGGTGATGTTGTTGAGCACCGGACGCAGCACACCAAACACCAGTACGAGGATGAACAGCACACCCAGCACTTGTTTGACGATGTCCCAGAACCATGGCTGGGAGTAGAACGGAATATCGGCAATCACTTCGCCGCGCTCGGCGGAGAACGGCATGTTGATCACGCTGACGCTGTCGCCACGGCTGGCGTCGAAACCGACCGCGTCCTGCACCAGACGGGTGAAGCGCGCCAATTCGTCGGCGCTCCACGGCGCACGGCTGGTTTCGCCGTTGGCCGGGTTGATCTTGACCTGATCGTCGACCACCACCGAAACCGACAGGCGATTGAGACGGCCCTGCTGCTGCTTGGTGTGGCTGATCGAACGGTCGAGCTCGAAGTTCTTGGTCGATTGTTGACGCTTGTCCGCCGGGTACGGTGCGAGCATCGGCTGGCCCGTGGCCGGGTCCATGATCTGCTGACCGTTGGCGTCAACCAGTGGCTGACCCGGCTGGATCATCCCGGCCGGTGCGGCGGTGCCACCGGTGGTCTGCGGCGCCGAGGCAGGCGCCGGCGGCTGGTTGCTCAGGGCACCCGGCACACCTTGCGGGCCATTGCTGGCGGTGCGTTGTTCGTTGACCGACTGCTCGCTGCGCAACGCCGGTTGGTCCGGGTTGAACTGCTCGGCGGTCGATTCGACGGCACTGAAATCGACGTCGGCGGAGACTTCAGCCTTGTAGCGATCGTTGCCCAGTACCGGTTGCAGAATGTTGTGCACGCGCTGGGTGAGCATGCTTTCCATGCGGCGGCTGTAATCGAACTGCTTGCCGGCCATGGTCATTTCCGAGTTCTCCGCCTGATCGGAGAGCAGGTTGCCCTTCTGATCGACGACGGTGATCTGCGATTTGCTCAACTCGGGCACGGAAGTCGCCACCAGGTTGATGATCGCCACCACCTGACCCGGCTCCAGCGAACGCCCGCTGTACAGCTCGACCAGTACCGAAGCGCTTGGCTTGCGCTCGTCACGAACGAAAACCGAACTCTTCGGAATCGCCAGGTGCACGCGGGCACCCTTGACGTTGTTCAGGCTGGAGATGGTCCGCGCCAGTTCGCCTTCGAGGCCGCGACGATAACGGGTCGCTTCCATGAACTGGCTGGTGCCCAGACCCTGTTCCTTGTCGAGGATTTCGAAACCGATGTTGCCGTCGCTGGGAGTGACACCAGCGGCAGCGAGTTTCATCCGCGCACGGGACAGGTCGTCGGCCTTGACCAGCAAGGCGCCGGAATTGGGTTCTACGTTGTAAGGGATGTCAGCGGCGGCCAGGGTTTCCATGACCTGCTTGGCGTCCATGCCGGCAAGGCTGCCATACAGTGGACGGTAATCCGGCTGCTGCGACCACAGCACCACGGCAAAGCCAATCGCCACGCTCGCAGCCAGACCGACCAACAGGCCGACCTGACGCAGCACGGTCATCTGGGAAAGGTTTTCCAGAAAGGACAGGCCGAACAGCGGCGGTTTGCCGTCGATCGGGGTGGCCTTGGCCGGAACGTTATCAGCGACTGCTTCTGCCATGACTTATTTCGCCCTTAAACCGGCATCTGCATGATGTCTTGGTAAGCCTGGACCAGCTTGTTGCGCACCTGGGTCAGAGCCTGGAACGACACGCTGGCTTTTTGCGACGCAATCATGACGTCAGTCAGGTCGACACCGCTCTTGCCGATCTCGAACGCGTTGGCCAGTTGAGTCGACGCCTGCTGGGTATCGCTGACTTTATTGATCGCCTGACCGAGCATGTCGGAAAAGCTGCTGCCCGCGATTTCAGGGACAGCGGCAGTCGATTTACGCGCAGACATGGCATCCACTTTCATGGCCTGCATGTCCATCATCAACCGATTAAATTCAATACCTTGGCTCATGGTCTACTCTCTTGGGCGGCCCGCAATTTTTTGACACTCACTCGGCGGGTACACAGGTATTAGCAACAAGGGTGCCAGCTAGTGGGCACCCTTCTGAGAAAAGCATCTGGAATGTTTTGCAGCATTGGTCAGGTGGCGAACAGATAGCCTTCGACATCCATCCCGGCATCGCGCATTTGCGCCAGTTTGTAGCGCAGGGTGCGCGGGCTGATGCCGAGTTTTTCGGCGGCCTCCTTACGGCGGCCACGCTCGGCGCGCAGGGTGTCGATGATCATCTGAAACTCCCGGCGGCGCAGGTCATCGCCCAGAGCGCCGGAAGAATCCGCCTCGATTTCCACCTCGCGGATCACTGGTGCCGCGACCGGCAACGGCGCAAATGTCACCGCACCGCTCAGGCAAAAATCCTGCGGCTGAATCAAACCGCCCTGCTGCAGGATCAGCGCGCGCTGAATGGCGTTGTCCAGTTCACGCACGTTGCCCGGCCACGGGTACGCGGTCAGACATGCTTGAGCTTCGGGGGACAGCTTCGCTGCTGCGTGCTTCATTTTATTGACGTGTTTGGCCAACAACTTTTCCGCCAGCGGCAGGATATCGGCAGTGCGTTCGCGAAGTGGACGCCAGGCCAGAGGGAAAACCGACAAGCGGTAAAACAGGTCTTCGCGAAAACGCCCCGCCGCCACTTCGCCGGCCAGATCGCGGTTGGTCGTGGCGACCACGCGAATATCCAGACTGATCGGCTTGCGCGCGCCCACTCGCTCCACTTCACGCTCTTGCAGAACGCGCAATAGCTTGGCTTGCAGGCCGAGGGGCATTTCGGAAATTTCATCGAGCAGAATGGTGCCGCCGTCCGCCTGCTCGAACTTGCCGGCCTGCGAAGCGATGGCGCCGGTGAACGAACCCTTCTCATGACCGAACAATGTCGCTTCGAGCATGTTGTCGGGGATCGCCGCGCAGTTAATCGCAATGAATGGCTGGCTCGCCCGCCGCGATTGCTGGTGGATATAGCGCGCCAGCACCTCTTTACCGGTACCGGACTCGCCGGAGATCAGCACAGTCGAGTCACTGCGCGCGACCCGTGCCGCCAGTTCCAGCAGTTGCGCACTGGCCGGCTCTACCGCGACGGGGCCATCCGCCTCGCCAGCGTCAATGCTGCCCAGCGCATGGCGCGCCACCAGATCGAGCAGCGCTTTGGGTTCGAACGGCTTGACCAGATAATCAGCCGCGCCTTGACGCATCGCATCGACCGCACGCTCGACGGCGCCGTGGGCGGTCATCAGCAGCACCGGCAATTGCGGCTGGCGCGCGCGCAGCAACGCGAGCAATTGGTGGCCATCCATGCCTGGCATATTGACGTCGCTGACCACCAGGCTGAAGGCTTGCTGCGCGACGGCCGTCAACGCTTCTTCGGCGCTGCCGACGGCGTGATAGTCGTGGCCGGCGAGCAGCAGCGTATCGGCCAGCGCTTCGCGCAACGAACGGTCATCCTCGACCAGCAACACCTTGATGCCCATGACGTTTATTCAACTCCTTGTGCAGCGGAAAACAGCGGCAGACTGACCTGCGCGCAAGTGCCGCGCCCGACTCGCGAACGCAGGGTCAATTCTCCCTGATGCGCACGGGCCACCGCTTTGACCACGGTCAGGCCGAGGCCGGTGCCGGTGACTTTGGTAGTAAAAAAAGGCTCGCCGAGGCGCGCCAAAACTGTCGGCTCAATGCCGCTGCCGCTGTCGCTGACACACAGACGCAGGGTGTTGCCTCTGGTGTAGCAATGCACTTTCAGGCGCGCTTCGCCGGCACTGGCCTGAATGGCGTTTTCAATCAGATTCAGCAGCGCGCCGACCAGCGTATCGCGGTTGCACAGCAGCTCACCGGCATGGCTGTCGCACTGCCAGCGGATCGGCAGATCCTGCACATGGGTCAGCGCCGCTGCCTGCAGCGATTGCATCAAGGCATTGGGCGTAATGCGGTCGGTCAGCGGCAATTCACCACGGGCAAAAACCAGCATGTCGCGCACTTGATGTTCCAGTTCGTGCAGACGCTCTTTCAGGCGGCCGGCAAAGCGTTGCTGGGTTTCCACCGGCAATTGCTGTTCAGTCAAATGACTGGCGTAGAGCAAAGCGGCGGACAGCGGCGTGCGAATCTGGTGGGCCAGAGACGCAACCATGCGCCCCAGCGACGACAAACGCTCATGCCGTGCCAGTTGATCCTGAAGATGCCGGGTTTCGGTCAAGTCGTTGAGCAGCACCAACTGCCCCGGCTCGGCGTCCAGCGAGCGGGTGGAAATCGACAGACGTCGACCGTTTTTCAAGGAGATTTCGTGACCGTCGTCTTCACGGGGAGCGAAGCAGCGTGCGATCACATGGCGCCAGAGTTCGCCTTCGAGTGGCGAGCCGAGCAGATCGATGGCGGCCGGGTTGGCTTCGCGCACCAGACCGTGGCCGTCAATGACGATGACGCCGCCGGGCAACAGGTCGAGAAGGTTTTGCAGGCGATTGGCCAAGCGTTCTTTTTCCGCCAGTTCCTGCATGCGCTGGGCGCTGACCACGGCCAGCTCACCCTTGAGCTCGGTGACCCGCGCTTCGAGCAGGCTGTAGGAGTCGGTCAGCTGGCTCGACATCTGGTTGAACAGCTGGAAGGCCTGCTCAAGCCCCTGACGACTTGCCTGCTCTACGGACGAGGGTTGCCCCACGATATTGGAGGCAGAAGAGATCTGGGCGGCTTGGGGCATTGGGCTCTCTCGCTTGGCTGACCGTCAGTGAAACGGAACGTTGCGAGGGCTATAGCAATACCCGTGCCTAAAAAAAACTGCTTATAAATGAAGCGCTTGAAAAACAGGCGTCAATCATCCGCCTGTTCGTCTCCTCCAGCCCGGCTCATGC
The DNA here is from genome assembly GCF_004307585.1 of Pseudomonas sp. Sample_20. Lineage (NCBI taxonomy): Bacteria > Pseudomonadati > Pseudomonadota > Gammaproteobacteria > Pseudomonadales > Pseudomonadaceae > Pseudomonas > Pseudomonas sp. Sample_20. The sequence continues at coordinate 18,928 of NZ_RCOA01000094.1, forward strand.
CGTACTTGCGCATCTTTTCGACCAGGGTGGTGCGACGGATGCGCAGACGTTCAGCGGCCCGTGCCACGATGCCATTGGCATCGTCCAGCGCTTGCTGAATCAGGCCCTGCTCCAGACCACCGAGGTAGTCCTTGAGATCGAGGCCTTCCGGCGGCAGCAGTGCACTGGCGCTGAAATCCGGCGTATGGCCGTTGATCGCCACGCGCTCTTCCAGATCGCTGCGCAGGCTGTCGACCATCTGCTCGTCTTCGTCGTCGACGTAGCGGAATTTTTTCGGCAACTCGACCACGCCGATCACCCCGTACGGGTGCATGATCGCCATGCGCTCGACCAGGTTGGCCAGCTCGCGGACGTTGCCCGGCCAGCCGTGACGGCACAGCGACATGATCGCCGCCGAGTTGAAACGGATCGAACCGCGCTTCTCGTGCTCCATGCGCGAGATCAGTTCGTTCATCAGCAGCGGGATGTCTTCGACGCGCTCACGCAGTGGCGCCATTTCGATCGGGAACACGTTCAGGCGATAGTAGAGGTCTTCACGGAACGAGCCGATCTCGATCATGCTTTCGAGATTCTTGTGCGTTGCGGCAATGATGCGCACGTCGACGCTCTGGGTCTTGTTGCTGCCCACGCGTTCGAAGGTGCGCTCTTGCAATACGCGCAGCAGCTTGACCTGCATCGGCAGCGGCATATCGCCGATTTCGTCGAGGAACAGCGTGCCGCCGTTGGCCAGCTCAAAGCGCCCGGCACGGCTGGTGATCGCGCCAGTGAAAGCGCCCTTCTCGTGGCCGAACAGTTCGCTTTCGAGCAGCTCTGCAGGGATCGCCCCGCAGTTGACCGGGACGAATGGCGCGTCGCGGCGTTTGGAGTGATAGTGCAGGTTGCGCGCGACCACTTCCTTGCCGGTGCCGGACTCGCCGAGGATCAGCACGCTGGCGTCGGTGTCGGCCACTTGCTGCATCATCTGCCGCACGTGCTGAATCGCACGGCTGGTGCCGACGAGGCTGCGGAATAGATTGGGCTCGCGATGACGGCCGCGTTCGCGGGCCTGATCGTACATCTCGCGATAGACCTGGGCGCGGTGCAGCGAATCGAGCAATTTGCTGTAGCTGGGCGGCATTTCCAGGGTCGACAGGACGCGTCGACGCTGGTCTTCAGGCAGGTCAACGGAAGAATTATCGCCCATTAACAAAACCGGAAGGAACTCATCCCAGGTTGCGAGTGTCTTTAGCAAGCCCAAAAGCGCGCCAGGAGCATTAACCGTCCCGATCAGTACGCAAATGACTTCACGACTAGACGACAAAGAGCCGACTGCCTGCTGCCAGTCATGGCTGCCGCAGGGTAAATTTTCTTCGCCAAGAAAATTCAGAATCACCGCCAGGTCGCGGCGGCGGACGCTATCGTCATCGATCAGCAGAATTTTGGTTTCACGCCACATGCAATAGCAACTTCCCTAGTCAACTCAATGCCCGAAAAATAAGGCAAGCGAGACGCTTGCAGGACACCATGTGCCTGTAGACGCCCTAAACCTGATAATAGCCACTAGTTAAGTCAAAAAACCGTGCACAGTCAAATTTATGGCGCACATCTCTGGTTTAACTGACGGTTAATCAACCAAACAGATGGTAAACCTTTGCAGCCTTTTGCGCTTGGGTGATCTGCGACATCTCGTTGGCTATCGCCTGCCGCTCGCCCATTGCTACCTCGAGAAGCTCTTTGTAGACAAATAGCAGCTCCTCAAGGTTGTCGCGCAGTGCTACTTCGTCCAGCGAAGCTTCCGCCATGACGTCTTCCATGCAGGAACGGCAAGCCAGATCCAACTCACCAATGGCTTCCCAGTTTCGTTCGGCCAATGCTCCGACCAACGCTTCACGGGTATCGGCTATTCGCTGCAATACAAGACTCATGGTGACCTCCTTCAGAACTGCGGAGCCGGCACGGGCGCGATGGCGTCCCAACCTTCTTTGACCGTTGTCAGCAGGCCGGCGACTTCGTCGAGTACACGTGGGTCGCTGCTGATGTTCGCCTCGGCAAGGCGCTTCATCATGTAGATGTACAGGCCATCCAGATCGGCCAGCGCCTCGGCGTTGTTCTCAAGATCGAGGCCTTCACGCAGGCCACTGACAATGCCGATGGCCTTGCTGATCGCCGTGCATTTGGCGGGAATGTCCTTGCGCTCAATGGCGCCCTTGGCCTGAGCAATACGGGCCAGGCCACCTTCCATCAACATTTGCACCAGGCGGTGCGGGCTCGCTTCGGACGTCTGCGCATGGGCGCCGACTTTCTGGTACTGCCGAAGGGCTAACATCGGGTTCATGTTCTACCTCATTGCCACGTTGACTCGTATAACCAGTGTATCGCCAACCGGTCCGAAAACTTTAGATCAAAAGACAAAAACCCGGCGCACGCCGATAAAGCGTAGCCGGGTTTTTGTCGTTACTGACTGTTACTTCGCCGACTGCTGAGCGTTCAGCGAGCTGAAGAACGACGTGATGTTGCTCGCCGTTGCCTTCATCTGCCCTACCAGCAAGTCCATGGCGTTGTACTTGGCGGTCAACGTCGTAGTCAGGTTGGCAACCCGCAGATCCAGCGCCGCCTGCTGCTTTTGCAGGCTCGATGTCAGATTAGTCAGGTTGGAACTGCGCTGATCGAGCAGCCCACCAGTCTTGACGTACGGATCAACCGCCGCAGTCATACGCGCCAACAGACCATTCTTGGAATCGGTGCCGCTGAAGAGCTGCTGAACCTGGCCAGCCATGCCGGGAGTTTCCATACGCTTGTTGAACACTGCAGTGTCGAGCGTCAGCAAACCGGTTTTGCTATCGGTCAACACGCCCATCTGCGAGAGCACGGACAATTGCCCCGCTCCGCCCGCCCCTGGATCTGTCAACTGAGCGCGCACATCCGCCATCAACGAACGCGGCAGAGCGTCACCGGTGAACGCCGCCGAAACGGTCAGATTGCCGTCGGCATCCGGCGTTGCCTTGGACAAGGTGTCGATGGTTTTCTTCAGGGTGTTATAGGAATCGATGAACGATTGCAACGATGTCTGGATGCCGGCGGTATTGGTCGCAACCGAAACGGTCGCTGGCGTTGCGACGCCATTGACCAAGGGACTGGCGGCAGTCAGGTTAAGCGTCATGCCGCTGATCGCACCGGTCACGGTATTGGTCTTGCTGGTAACGGCCAGGCCGTCGATGGTCAGACTGGCATCCATCGCCAGCTTACCGACGGCTCCGGACGCACCGGCCGCCGGGCTGCTGCCCATTTCCTGGGTGCCATCGATCTCCAGACCAGCGATACCGCTGACCTGCAGGTCCATGCCGGCGCCCGTCTTGTTCGAGCTGAGCACCAGTCGCGACGAACCGGTGCTGTCGGTCACGATGTTGGCCGAAATACCGTTGCTGGCCTGTGCGGTGTTGATCGCATCGCGCGTGGACTGCAAGGTGGCATTGGCCGGAATCGCGACATTGTAATCAATGCCATTCTGACTGATTTTCAGAGTACCACTCGGAATGGCACTGGCGGCCCCGCCGGCGAAGGCGGCACTGGCGACTTTCGAGCCGGTGGCCAGGTTTTTCACGACGACGCTGTAAGTACCCGGTACGGCGGTTTTATCCGAGGTAGCACCAACAACCGATGGGGTGTCAGACGTTGCGGTAAAACCGGCAAACGCCGGACTCGAAGCTTTGTTCAGATCGCCCATGGCTTTCTGATACGCAGCCAGTGCACTTTTCAGCGAACCGACACCGGAGATCTTCAGGCTGTTGGTTTTGGTCGCAGTATCGATCTGCGTCTGCTTGGCAGACTTGTCGGCGTTGACCAGCGCGGTCACGATCGCGCCGATGTCCAGGCCGGAACCCAGTCCGGAACCCGGTAGAATTGGACTTGCCATGTGCATCTCCCTTCAGATTGTTGCCATTCTTTTGACCGTTACACGCGTCCTGAGAACGAACAAACACTATTCATGCCATTTATCAGACTTTGGCGTCGAACAATACATGACTTGCATTGGCGAGGCTGTCGGCCAGTTTGAGGGCTTCGGCGGAAGGAATCTGTCGAACGACTTCACCCGTCTCGCTCGCGATCACCTTGACGATGACCTTGCCGGAATGCTCGTCGATCGAGAACTCCAGATTGCGCTTGATCGACTGGACGAACTTTTCTATCTCTTGCACCGCCAGTTTCAACTTGGCGCCGTCCGCATCCTGATCCTTGGCAGCGACCGGCGCTTCAGTCTTTTGGACTTTAGGCAGCTCTGACGGTTTGTCAGCAACCGGTGTCACTGGCTTGGGAGCCGGATAAGACACGTTAAGCTTTACGCTCATGTCCATGCCCATCACCTCTTAACGTAAAAAAGCGAGAGAGCACGACAAGCGCACTCCCCCGCTTAAACTCATTCCGAAATTACTGAAGCAGCTTCAGTACAGCGGAAGGCAGTTGGTTGGCTTGAGCCAGTACGGAGGTCGAAGCTTGCTGCAGAGTCTGCTGCTTGGTCAGGTTAGCAGTTTCAGCGGCGAAGTCGGTGTCCTGTACACGACCCTGAGCAGCGGTGGTGTTTTCAGTGATGTTCTGCAGGTTCTGGATGGTGCTGGTCAGACGGTTTTGCGAAGCACCCAGGCTCGCGCGGGTTGCACCGATGTTAGCGATAGCTGCGTCGATTGCAGTGATCGCGCTGTCGATGGCGACGGCAGCGTCAGAAGGGCTGGCGCCAGTCAGTACAACAGTGCCGCTGCCAACCGACAGGCTGACGGCGTCGAACTTGGAGCTCAGTACCAGGTCGATGTGGTTAGCCGAACCGGTGTTTGCGCCCACTTGCAGGGTCACAGTGCCAGCCGAACCGTCCAGCAGGTTTTTGCCGTTCAGGTTGGTCGAAGCCGAGATACGGGTGATCTCGTCGGACATCTGAGCGAATTCAGCGTTGGTAGCGGTCTGGTCAGCAGTGCCGTTGGTACCGTTACGGGCTTTAACAGCCAGTTCACGCATACGCTGCAGGATGTCGGTAGTAGCTTGCAGAGCGCCTTCAGCGGTCTGGGCAACGGAGATACCGTCGTTGGCGTTCTGGATGGCCTGAGTGTTACCGCGGATCTGCGAGGACATACGGTTGGAGATCTGCAGGCCAGCGGCGTCGTCTTTGGCGCTGTTGATTTTCAGGCCGGAAGACAGGCGCTGCATCGAAGTGGACAGAGCGTCGGAAGCGCGGTTCAGGTTTTTCTGAACGTTCAACGATGTGGTGTTGGTGTTTACTGTTAAAGCCATGACGAATTCCTCGTTGGTTGGGTACTGCGGCTTCCGGCCCTGGCAACCGCCGGGTATGGCCTAGAGAACCTTCGTAATAGTTATCGTCGGGATTGCAGGTTGCTTGAGGGCTTTTTGAAAAAATTTTGCCATCACCACGCCACCCCCGAGAAAACAAAGACTTAGCAGCACATCCAGCGCGAAAAAATGACGTCATAAAACCGCCTGTAACGCAAAGCCGCGGGCCAGCGCTGCGCAGCGGCTCAGCGCCTGGCAGTTTCCAGCAATTCGACCAGTTCGTATTCCATATAGTCAGCCAGCCCCAACCAGTCCTGGCGCTCCTGACAGTCGAGCATTTGCGTGAGCACCTGTGCCCACGCCTGCTGGATATCCACTGAGGCAGACGCCAGACATTGCTGGGCCTGTTCGAATACATCGACCATCGTCAGTGCCGCCTCAACGTCACGCCCAAGGCGAAACAACGCCGCACACTGACGACACTGATCCTGACACTGACTCAGCGTACTCATTGCACGAACTCCGGATTGAAAGTGGTCCCGGCAATCAATGCACCGGCGCGGCTGCTGTTGAGAAACTCGACCTGCGGATGCGCGGCGATATACCGCTCCAGCACACACAGATAGCCACGAAAATTCAGCTGAGTGCTGACGCGCTGACCGTGGCCATCGCGCACCCAGTGCCGCGCTTGGGCCAGCGGCGGGCCCAGATCGCCGTCGTCCCAACCGGCGTGGGTCTTGTTCATCGGGAAAGCGAAGTCAGCGCCAAACAGGGTGATTCGCTCGGAGCCCATCTTCACCGCGAGATCCACCGCCGGATGGATCACGCTGCCGCCGACGTGCAGCTCGCCGCGTGGATACCGTTCTTTCAGCTCGGTATAGATCGGGCTGGCCGAATAGCCGCCATAGCGCTTGCCCTTCCATGCCTTCAATACCTGCGGGTCGCTCATCGGCAGGTACACCAGGGTAATGCCGTCAGACGTCTCGAAGGGCAGATGCCGAAAGCCGATGCGCTGATCGATACTCACAACCAGATCAGGCACGATGCCGTGCTCACGTAGCGGCCGATAAGCGGTATCAACACAGATGAACAACGGCCGCTCGGCACGCTGACGTATCGCCGCCAGACGTTCGAAATGCTGCTCCAGTGTCGGCCCGGTGGCGATCACGTAGATTTCACGTCCAGCGCAACTGCTGAACAGCTGCGCGACATCGTCATCGCCAAGCAGCACCGGCAGACAGTCCTGCAAGCGTTGCTGGATTTCTGGCGACTGCGGATCGAAATCGCGATTGTTGAATGTCAGGTGCACTTCATTGATCAGCCGGTCGCGGATCTTCGCGTTGAAGTCATCGGCCAGCAGCATCTCGGCGGGCAAAGCAAAGAATGGCGTGAAGAAGTCAGGATGATCACCGGCGTATAACAGCTCGACCCGAGGATCCTCCAACCATTGGCGCTGATCAAGCAGTTGCAGTACCAGCGCGAACAGCGCGCCGTTGAGGATGTGCACGTACAGTTTTTCCAGGTCTGCGCGATCGAGCAGCACGCCGGGCAAATCGCCCAGGCCGGTGCCATAGACATGCAGATGCGGTTTTGCCGGCAGGCTTGCCGCCTGAACCTGCGCCTCATGCAGACGATCATGGCGACTGGTCAACTGAATGCCATCAACGCTCAGCGTCGAGCCCAGCCCTTGCACGAGTTCGGCCTGTACGGACGCGCTGTCTTCAGCCATCAATCGCTCGAACAGCGCCGGCCAGCGCCGTTGCAACACCTCGGCATTGGCTTGGAAAAACTCGCTCATGGCGCCTCGCGCTCCTTCTCGGGCAAAAAAATAGCGTTCAAGGTTAACCTTGAACGCTATTTTTGTATCAGTGCTTTTTGCTCGCGCTTACGGGCGATAAATGATCGCCGAGCCCCATGACAGGCCCACGCCAAAACCGCTCAGTGCAACTCGCTGCCAGTCGGAATCAAGCACGTGTTTTTCCAGCAGCAGCGGAATGCTCGACGACACGGTGTTGCCGGTCTCGACCATGTCCTTGATGAACTTCTCCGGTTCGCCTTCGAAGCGTCGCGCCACGGCGTCGACAATCGCCGCGCTGCCCTGGTGAATGCAGAATGCATCGATGTCATCGGCCTTGAGATTGGAATCGTCGAGCAGCTCGTGCAAGTGCGCCGGGACTTTCAGCAATGCGAAGTTGAACACCTGACGACCGTTCATGAAGAACACGCCGTTGCTGACTTTCAAGTGGGGTGCGCCGGAACCGTCGGTGCCGAACTTGGCCTTGCCCAGCGCCCAGGTCGGATTTTCGCCCATCCACGTAGCGGTGGCGGCATCGCCGAACAGCATGGTGGTGTTGCGGTCTTCAGGGTCAACGATTTTCGAATATGGGTCAGCAGTGATCAGCAGGCCGTTCTTCAGGCCGGCGGCTTCCATGAAGCCCTTGATCGCGTAGATGCCGTAAACATAACCGGAGCAGCCCAAAGAGATATCGAACGCTGCGACATTGGTCGGCAGGCCGAGTTTGTCCTGGACGATTGCTGCTGTGTGCGGCAAGCCTTCTTCGTCACCGTTCTGAGTGACGACAATCAAGGCGTCGATCGATTCACGCTTCAGTTCAGGATTGCTGGCAAACAGCGCATTGGCCGCTTCCACGCACAGATCGGAAGTTTCCTGCTCAGCGTCTTTGCGCGGCAGGAACGCCGAACCGATCTTGCCAAGGATGAACTCTTCATCCTTTTCGAATTTTGCACCTTGTGCGTAATTGTCCACGCCGGCTACAGGAACGTAGCTCGCAATGCTTTTTATGCCAATCATTACGGCTTCCCAATAAAAAACAGCCCAAAACCACCGCTCGCAAGGATTCGAGGGGCGCCGACAAACAGAAAACGGCCGCCACAACGGGCAGCCACGGGAAGCGCAAAGGGCTATCACTGGAACCGCAAAACGGGCCAGGCGCCATCTCCCCGGTCAATACAATACAGTGAAGATGCGCGTTATGACTCGCAGGTCACGCTATTTTGCCGAATCGATGGCAGATTGGCCTATTCGACCAGCGACCAGTCCAGCGGCGTACCGCGCTTGATCGCGGTGCGCGCACGGCTTCCGAGGACGGCTTCGGTGTGCTTGGGCGGCAGACCGAGGCCGGGGCGAATGGCGCGCAGATTGTCTCCGGTAAAGGCTTCACCGGCAGCCATGTCAGCGGTGACATACAGCGAGCGGCGATAGACCAGCGACTTGCGCTCGGCCTCGGTCGGACCGTACTGAACACGCCCCATCGCCTGCCAGGCTCGTTCGGTTTCGACGACCAGACTGGCCAGCTCCGCAGGCTCCAGGGAGAAACTCGCGTCCACGCCACCGGCGGAACGGTCGAGGGTGAAATGCTTCTCCACCACGGTCGCGCCCAGCGCCACCGCTGCCACCGACACGCCAACGCCCATCGAATGATCTGACAGCCCCACCTCGCATCCAAACAACTCACGCAGATGCGGGATCGTGCGCACGTTGCTGTTGAGGGGCGTGGCCGGATAGGTGCTGGTGCACTTGAGCAACACCAGATTCTTGCACCCGGCCTCGCGTGCGGCACGCACGGTCTCATCCAGTTCGGCGATGCTGGCCATGCCGGTGGAGATGATCAGTGGTTTGCCGGTCGCTGCCACTCGACGGATCAACGGCAGATCGGTGTTTTCGAAACTGGCGATCTTGTACGCCGGCACCTCGAGGCCTTCGAGAAAATCCACCGCGCTGTCATCGAACGGCGTCGAGAACGCGAGCATCCCCAACTCCTTGGCCCGAGCAAAAATCGGCGCGTGCCACTCCCACGGTGTGTGAGCTTTTTCGTAGAGATCGTAGAGCGACGTGCCGGCCCACAGACTGCCCGGATCCTTGATGAAGAATTCACCTTCAGCCAAATCCAGGGTCATGGTTTCGGCGGTGTAGGTTTGCAGCTTCAAGGCATGCGCCCCGGCCTTGGCCGCCGCCTCGACGATTTGCAGAGCGACGTCGAGAGACTGGTTATGGTTGCCGCTCATTTCGGCAATGATGAACGGCGGCGCATCGGCACCGATGGTGTGGTGGCCAATCTTGAAACTAGACATGCGGGTGATCCTTCAAAACACGGCTGAACGCGCAGGTTTCCTGGATGAACCCGGCGTCGCGGAAGACTTTCAATGAAGACTGATTGGCCGGCATGACCCGCGCAGTGATGCGTGTCAATTGTGGCCAGTGCGCAGCGACAAACGCCTCGCCACGGCTGAGCACTGCCCTGCCCCAACCGAGGCCGAAACGCCCCTCCAGCAGATAGATCGACACTTCGGCTTCAAACCCGCGCAAGTCGTAGCGCAGCACCCCGACCGGGCCGTCGTCCGCCTCGGCAATCAACAGCAACCGTTGCGGATTGCGCAGGGTCGCTGTCAGCCAGTTCAGATGCTGAGTCCAATCGATCACACCGGTTTCCAGCGACCAGCGCCGTACCGCTTCAGCATTGCGCCCATCGAACAGCAACTGCTCATCGTCCAGCGTCGCCGGGCGCAGTTTCAGCACCGCGCCGGCCAGCGCCGCCGCGACGCGTGCGGCACCGCGCCCGTCGACCAGTTGCCGCGAGCGCTCGGCAAGGCTGCGGCGTAGAAAATGATTGTTTACGACGAAGCCGACCGCATCACGCAACTGCTCGACGCTGACCTGCTCGCGGGCGCCCATGAACACATGCGCACCGGCAGCGGCCATGACTTCGCCGTTGGCCTGTTGATTGTTTGCCACTGCGATGCAGATGGTCGGCAAGCCCAACGCCGCGCGCTCCCAACTGGTGCCACCGCCAGCGCCGATAAACAGGTCGGCCTCAGTCATGCGCTGATGGAAATCACTGACGAAACTGTGCAGGCGCCAGTTCGGTCGCGTCTCGGCCAACGCTTGCATCTGCGTCCACGCCGGGTTGTCGGCGCCAGCGACGAAATCAACCTGCAATTCAGTGAAATCAGCCAAGGCGAGCATCGCGTGATGGGTCTGCCTCGCCGCGTCGAAACCGCCGAAATTCACCAGCACCCGGCTCGCCTTCGGTTTGATCTCGATGGCCTCGCAGTTGAATTCTTCGCGCAGCATGGCGTAGCGCGGGCCGAGCAAGGTGCGACAGCCTGGGGGCAGCAGCGGCGCGTAGTTTTCGCTAAGACCGGACAGATTCTGATTGAGCAGCAGATCGACGCTGTAGCGCCGCGTGGCCAGATCATCCACGGCGGCGATTCGGTGCGCCCAGCGCCGGGCAGCGGTTTGCCAGTGATGATCGAGGCCGTAATGGTCGGCGATGATCCAGTCGAACGGTGCCTGCCCGTCCAGCAGCAGGCCCAGTGCATCAATATCGAACTGCCACGGCAACATCGATTCGATAGCCTGCAGCGGGTCTTCATCACGATAGCGCTCGGGCAGCGCGAAGGTCTCGAAGCCGTCGGCATTCAGGGCATCCAGTCGATGCCCGGGCAAACGCCGACAGGCAAATGCGACATGACTGCCCTGCTGTTTCAGCACCCGCGCCAGGGTCAGGCAGCGGGCAATGTGGCCGCTGCCAATGGTTGGCGAGGCGTCGGCGCGGATCAGCACTCTCATTGCAGCTCTCCGCCGGCCTTGAGCGCGGCGTACAGGTATTCGGCGCGTTTCCAGTCCTCGGGGGTGTCGATGTCCTGGACCAGATGACGCGGCAGAATCACCGGCAGGCTGGCTGGCGAATACAGCACATCACCGCGCAACCACGCCGCGCTGCGGCCCCAGTAAAACTGCCCGGCATCCTGAAACGCCTCGGGCAAGTCCTGCGAACGAGTATTGCGAAACTCGGGATACAACGCCGTCAAGGCGCCGTCCCCGTCGACCGTCAGTGCACGCTGTACCGGAAACGCGAAATCGCAAACCGAGAACGCAAATGATCGATGCGGATGCTGCTCCAGCAACTCCAAACCCTGACGCAGATAACGTGCCTGCAACAGCGGCGCAGTGGCGTAAATGCAGCAAGCGAAATCGAAGGACGGCAACTGCTGCAGTGCGTGCACGATGACCGCCGCAGTGCCGGTGTAATCATCGGCAAGTTCCGCCGGGCGCATGAACGGTACCTGCGCACCGTGCGCCCTCGCGATGTCGGCAATCTCGGCATCGTCGGTGCTGACCACTACCTGCTCGAACAAACCTGATTCCAGCGCTGTGCGGATCGAGCGGACAATCATCGGCACGCCCTCGAACGGCAAGAGATTCTTGCGCGGGATACGCTTGCTGCCGCCACGGGCAGGGATGATTGCGACGTTGCTCAAGGGCGTTTTTCCAACAGGAACCAGGTGATGTCATCGGCCGGAAATTGCCGATCACGGTGATAGACGAAGCCATAGTCGAGCAGTTGCAAATCGGCATAGCGATCAAGCATTTCCCCGGCGAAATCGCGCTTGAACAGCTTGCCGCTGTTACCGCGGTAAGCGATTTCCATCGGTGCCGGATTGTAGTACTCGGCGATCAGGATGTAGCGCTGGCTCAGCTCGTACATCTGCGCATAGGCACGCGGCAACAGCTCGGGAGCCAGATGGATCAGCACGCCTTTGCTCAGTGTCAGATCGTAGCGGCGCTCGACAGGAAAATCGAACAACGAGCCGTGCCAGATTTGCGCGATGTCCAGCGCCTGCGCCTGCGCGCACGCGCTTTCGTTGATCTCGACACCGAACAGTTCGCAACGCGGCAATAACTGACGCAATGCCTGCAAATTGTTGCCGGCGTTGGTACCCAGCTCCAGCAGACTGTCGACGCGACCCGCGCGGCTCAGCGCTTTGGCGAAAAACCCTAGATTGCCCGCCACCAGCGCCTGGCCGACATTGCGCTCAACGTAATGGTTGCCGAACTCACCCTGCCAGAATCTTTCCTGCTCGCTCAGATCGCGCATACACAGTCTCGTCTACCGCCGCAGCGGTCATCGTTCGGTCAGTCGGCGCAGTTGCTCGACTACATGATCCTGCTGCTCATCAGTCAGCAAGGGGAACAGCGGCAGGCTGATCGCCTCGGCGTAATAGCGCTCGGCCTCGGGGAAATCACCCTCGGCAAACCCCAGATCCCGATAGTAAGGCTGCAAATGCACGGGAATGTAGTGCAGATTCACGCCGATACCGGCTGCGCGCAAACCTTCAAACACCTGACGATGACTGAGGCTGATGCGCTCGGTCTGCAAGCGAATCACATACAAGTGCCAGGCCGACTCCGCCTCTTCCTGCGGGCTCGGCAACGTCATCGGCAAATACGCCAGCAAGCGATCATAGCGCGCCGCCAATTCCCGGCGACGCGCGACAAACTCATCCAGTTTGCCCAGTTGCGACAGGCCCAGCGCCGCTTGCAGATCGGTGATCCGATAATTGAAACCCAGCTCGATCTGCTGGTAATACCACGCCCCGTGGCTCGGCTCGGTCATGTGCTCGGGATCGCGGGTCATGCCGTGGCTGCGCAGGCGTCGCAGACGTTCGGCCAGCACCGGGCGATTGGTCAGGATCATGCCGCCTTCGGCGCTGGTGATGATTTTCACCGGGTGAAAACTGAACACCGTCATTGCCGCAAATTCGCCACAACCCACCGGGCGCCCGGCGTAGCTCGCGCCCACTGCGTGGGAGGCGTCTTCGATCACGGTGAAGTTGTAGCGCTCGGCCAGTTCGGCGATGCGCCGCATGTCACAGCTCTGCCCGGAGAACGCGACGGCGACCAGGACTTTCGGCAGCGTGCCGTCGCGTTCGGCCTGTTCCAGCTTGGCTTCAAGGGCAAAGGCATCGAGGTTCCAGGTCAATGGATCGATGTCGATGAAATCAACCTCGGCGCCGCAATAGCGCCCGCAGTTGGCCGAAGCCAGAAACGTATTCGGCGAGGTCCACAAGCGATCGCCCGGCCCCAGGTCAGCGGCCAGACAAGCAATGTGCAGCGCCGCCGTGGCATTGCACACCGCCACGGCGAAATCGGCCTGACAGCGCTCGGCCATGGCCTGCTCGAAGCGTTCGATGGTCGGCCCCTGGGTCAGCCAGTCCGACTGCAAAACGCCGACCACCGCATCGATGTCCGCCTGATCAAGGCTCTGCCGACCGTAAGGAATCATACCGACAGCTTCGCGTGCAGATCGGCGATCTGCCCCACTGAAAGGAAATGCGGGTTGGTGTCCGAGCGATACTCGAAATCCTCGCCCACGGCACGGCCACGTTCACCGAGTTTATCGACCGCGAAATCGACGTCGACGCTGGTAAAACGAATCGACGGCTGAATCGTGTAATGGTCTTCAAACTCAAGGGTCATGCGCGCATCGTCCAGCGGCACCATCAGCTCATGCAGCTTCTCGCCGGGACGAATGCCGACGTTCTTGTGCGGCAGATGCTCGGCCATGCCGCGCGCCAGATCGACGATGCGGATCGACGGGATCTTCGGCACGAACACTTCACCGCCGTGCATGCGGGCGAAGCTGTCGAGGACGAACTGCACGCCGTGGTCGAGAGTGATCCAGAACCGCGTCATGCGCTCGTCGGTGATCGGCAATTCCTGCGCGCCGTCAGCAATCAGCTTGCTGAAAAACGGCACTACAGAGCCGCGCGAACCGGCGACATTGCCATAGCGCACCACGGCGAAACGGGTCTGCTGCTCGCCGGCAATATTGTTGGCTGCGACGAACAGTTTGTCCGAAAGCAACTTGGTCGCGCCGTACAGATTGATCGGGCTGGCCGCCTTGTCGGTGGACAGCGCGACGACTTTCTTCACACCGTTATCGATCGCTGCGGCGATGATGTTTTCCGCGCCGTTGACGTTGGTGCGAATGCATTCGGTCGGGTTGTACTCCGCCGCCGGCACCTGCTTCAACGCGGCGGCATGCACCACGTAATCGATGCCGCGCATCGCCTGACGCAAGCGCTCGGCATCGCGTACATCACCGATGAAATAACGCATGCACGGTGCATTGAAGGTCTGCTGCATTTCGTATTGCTTGAGCTCGTCGCGGGAGAACACCACCACACGCTTGGGCTGGTATTGCTCCAGCAAGCGACGGATGAAATTGCGGCCGAACGAGCCGGTGCCGCCGGAGATGAAAATCGATTGTCCGTTGAACATGTTGTAGTTCCTGTCGGCCTGCTCAGGCGAGCAACTGCGCCCAATTGATCGAGGCGTTTTCGCCCAGAGTGAAACCTTTGCCGCTCAGGGCCAGGTTGGCGTTGTACGCCGGATCCTGGGCAAAGGCGTCGGGCCATTTTTCACGCAATGCCGCCAATGCCGCTGGCGCCTGTGGCAGCTCGCCGGTGTGCAGCACCTGCACCAGTGGCGTCCACACGGTGAGGTAACCGGCCTGACCGGCCTTCAGGCACAGATCGACATCGGCATAGCCGTCAGCGAAGGTCGCTTCGTCGAGGCCGCCAAGGGCATTGAACAGCTCTTTGCCAACCATCAGGCACACCCTGGAGACGGCCGAATAATTCTGCTCGACAACCAGCCGCTGCATGTAGCCCACGGCCTTGTGTTGCTCGCCGATGAAAGGCGAACCCACGCCTTCGTTCAGACCAAGAATCAGACCGGCATTGGCGACTTTGCCATCGCGATCGACGAGTTTGGCGCCGACGATGCCGACCTCAGGACGCTGGGCATGGTTGAGCAGCGAATCGATCCAGTTCGGGTTGACCACTTCGCTGTCCGCGGCCAGCAGCACCAGGTATTCACCTTGCGCCTGCTCACTGGCGGCGTTGAACAAGGCGACTTCGCTCAGCGGCTGGTCGGCACGCAGTACATTGACCTTGGCGTGGCGCAGCGTTCCCAGCCAGTCGTTGACCGCTGCCGACTGCTTGCCGTTGGCTGCCAGCAGCACTTCGTAGCGGCTGTAACGGGTTTTGAGCAGCACGCCCTCCAGGCAGCGGCGCAGTGCCGGCAAATCATCGATGACCGGCACAATGATCGAAACCAGTGGCTGCTCAGTGTGGCGATAATCGATCTGCCAGGTGCCCGGCGCCGCCGAAGTGACTTTGGCCTTGTAGCCGCGATTGCCCAAGTGACGCAGCAACGCCTGACGCTCGTGGGCGTTTTCTTCCAGAGGCGCCTGCTCGGTGATCAGCAGCGGCTCGTCGAGATGCGCGAGACCGTCAAGTCCGCCCTGTTCGATGATGCGCAGCAACAGATCGAATTCCAGCGCCTTGCTGAAGTCGGCCTGATAACCGCCAGCGTCAAGCAGCACCTGGCGACGGATCAACCAATGCCGCGCCATCAGCGACGGCACGCTTTGCAGCAGATCCAGGTTGAAACCGGGGCGGAATACGTCGACCAGTGCGCCGTTTTCCTTGCGCTGGATTTCATCGGTGGCGACCGCACGCACACTCTCGGCACCCATCAGTTCAAGGCTGGCGCGCAACAGGCCGCTAGCGGTGAACTCATCACCGGCCTGAGCCAACATCAACCAGTCGCTTGGCGACTGCTGAGCGCTCTGGTTGAGTTTGTCGACGAGATTGCCGGGCGTGACACGGACAAAGTGCAGGGTGTTCTGCGCAGTGGTCGCTGCCGGCGCTTCACCAGTGGTGAACACGACAATCCTGAACGCTTTGCAGTGCCCCTCGACCAGGCTGTCGAGCGACACCTGCAACTTGTCGATGTCGTTGTCCAGATCAAGCAGGAAGATACCGAACTGCTGACCACCACCTTCGGCAGCCACGTGTTGGCTGATCGACTCGAGCTGCTCGATGGCAGGCGCACGTGCAGCCAGCCAATTCAACAAACGTCCCGATTGCATCTTGTCGAACGTGACCTGATGATCGTCGACCGTCAGCGCCTCGAGGCGGGCGACCCATTCATGCATGGCTTGTGCCGCCGTCTCGTCACCGAGCACTTGCAGCTGCGCAGCCAGACGCTTGGCAACCACCTGGTTGAACGCATTCAGATCATGCGCCTGCCACAACCGGTCGACCACGCTCTCCGGCGTATCGTTATTGCGCGCCTGGAGCAGATGCGCCTGACGCGTCCAAATGCCTTCCAGCCCTTCCAACTGGAGGCGACCCGCCGGCAGGGTGTGCATCATGAATTCAAACTGTTCCAGAAGGTCGAAAAACGTCTGGTTGTAGAACGGCATCTCAACGTACTGCAGTGGGCCGAAGCGCCGATCAGGCCGCCGCAATTGCTGATTCCAGGTCGACTCGAAAATCAACTCGGCAGTCAGCGCCCGGCGGACCGCCAGACTCTCGGCCATCGCCGCAAAACTCTCCAGAACAAATGCCTTGGCCTGCCCTGCATCGAGGTTCTGGATACCGGTCGGCAGCGAGACGAGGAATTCGGCAAACGCCTCTCGTTCGGCGACCGACTTGCCATCAACATAGGTCAGCGAGTGATACACGTCGGTATTGTGTTCGGAAACGCAGTAGTTGATCTCGCGTACCACATAGGGAATCGGCAGGATCCGTGCCTTGGCGCTCGCCAGCAGGAAATACACATGCCCGATTTCCTGCCATTGGAAATTGGTCCCCGGCGGCAATGACGAGTGCCAGGTTTTCATCAGGTCGGTACGGGTCACCGCGTAGAACGGCGGGATGTACTGACTCATGTAGTCAATGACGCGATCCTGCGCCCGCTCGGACGAATAGTCTTCCTGAACCTTCTTGTCGCGGCGGTAGTAGTTCACGCCATCGGCCTTCGCCAGGTACATCAGGCAATAGCCGTGGCACATGCCATAGTCACGATTGGCCTGAAGAAAGCCGACAGACTCGCAGAGCGAATCGAACACAATGAAATCGTCATCCGCCGCCAGCACCATGTATGGCGTGCTCAGTTGCTCGACGCCATAGGCCAGTTTGGCCTGCATCCCCCAGTAGGCGAATTGCGGTACATGATGATAATCGACGGAGGAGAAATCGCCTTCCGGACGTTCCGGCGTGGAATCCAGCACCATGATTCGGCAGGGCAAGCTGCTGTAATACTTCACCGCACGGCGCAGGAACGCCGGCCGATTGTGAGTAATCAGCACCACCGTCAACAACTCGTTGAGCGGTAGCGTCAGTTCAGAACTGTACTTGCCTTGCATAACTTCTCTCCACAACCGGCGACTCGCCGAAACAACGCTGGGTAATGTTGCGAATTAACGAACGCGGCGCAGATAACCGTCCGGCGCCACGGTGATCAGCAGTTTGTTCTGCATCTGCCGATCGATCTCGAAATCCTTGTTCTCTTCCAGGTATTTCCACACGGCGGTTTTCGGGTTATCGCCATGACCCCACGGGCGATCCGGAAAAAAGTCCGCCGGCATGTCTTCAACCACGGTGTCCATCACCACGCAGTAGCTGCCCACCGAAACCAGCGGCGCGTACAAGCGCAGCTCCTCGAGTACGTGGTCGTGGGTATGGTTGGAATCGAGGACCAGAATCACTTTCTTGCCCTCGGCAATTGCACGGACTTTCTGCGCGGTCGCCTCGTCGATACTCGAACCTTCGATCATCTGGATGCGCTTGGCCATCGGGTGGCTTTCGATGGCTTCACGGTTGTGCGGGCGAATGTCGAGGTCGATGCCCAGCACTTCGCCGTGGCCCTGCAGCTCCAACAGCGAGGCGTAATAGATGATCGAACCGCCGTGGGCAATGCCGCATTCAATGACCAGGTCCGGTTTGACCTGCCAGATGATCTCTTGCATGGCCATCATGTCTTGCGGCAACTGGATGATCGGACGGCCCATCCAGGAGAAGTGGTAGCTGTACTTATGGCGGGCCGATTCGTTGAAGAAATCCCGGGCCAGTGCTACCACTTTCTGGTCCTCACCCTGGCGCGCGATCTCTTGTTGGCATTCGGCTTCGAAGGCTTTGTGGATGTTGTTTTCGGTCATCTTAATAATCTCAAGGGTCACTGAAACGAAGCGCTGTCGACGGCGTGATAGACGTAGCGTGCGCCAGTCATCCGCTTGATTTCTTCGAGGTAGTTGGAATTCATCACAAACAGATGGGCGCCTGCAGGCAGCGCATCCATGGCCTCTTGCGGCGAGGACACCCGCACGCCACTGAGGGGCAGGTAACGGCCCTGCTTGGCCGGGTTGATGTCGACGACGCGATCTACCGCCACGCCGGCGCGCTGCAAGGCCAATGAATAAATCACGCCCTTGGACGAAGCGCCCCAAATGGCCGAGCCCTGTGCGGGCGCGGATTGAATGATCTGCACGGCGCGATCGAGACTGGCGGTAAAGGTGTTCGACAGCTTCAGCAACGACGGCGTCTCGACCGGCGCCCGTTGCAGCGTCGAGAGATCGGCAACGATGTACAGGTATTGGCCACCGAACAGATGCCCGGCCTCGAGCACGGTGCCGAACATTGCGCGCAAGTCGGCGAGACGGAAGTAATTGACGTGCTCATAGAACACGTCGAACCAGGCATTGTGCTCGACGATCCAGTCAAAGCACGGCACTTCGATATAAATCTGCCCGCCCTGATTGGCTGCAGCCATTTGCGCGAGAAATGCCAACGGATCGCTGATGTGCTCCAACACATGGCGCAACACAATCGCATCCGCTGCCAACCCCAGCTCGCGGGTGAAGGGTGCCTTGATCACGTCAGGATTGTCACCTTCATACGAAGGGTCGATCCCGGTAATGGCGTAATCTTTGCCCCGCAGCATCTCAAGGAAATAACCTTTGCCGCAGCCGACCTCAATCAGGGTCTGGCCCTTGAAGTGCCGGGCGAGGATCGCTTCGACGGCATTGAGGTGCGCCTGAAACTGCACCGAGTGCGCCTGTTCGTTCTGATAGTCGGCGTCATAGCTCAGCTTGTCGGCATCGAAGGCCTGGTTGAAGATCAACCCGCTTTGGCTGTCCTGTACCAGAACAATGTCTGCAGACCCAGAGGCCCGCGCCTCTTCGGCGCTGGCAAACGTGCGGTTCTGCAATACCGGCAGTCCGGTCGCGCGATAAAGCTCATGCAGCATGTTCTTGCCCCTTCAGTTGCGAGATTCGCTGAGCATCACCCCAGAACGCCATGGGCTCATGGGCGGAATAACCGTAATGGCCCAGGTTCAACTTGATCGTCGACTGGCGTTCGCGGACACGCTGTTCAACCAGCGCGCGTACGGAAATCGGCTGGCCGCTGCAGCAGTTGGTGACGCCGTCGACATCAGGCCGGCCGATCAGCGAAGCCAATTGCGCGGCCGCCTCGGTAATCTGCAGATAATCACGCAGCTGGTCGCCCATCGACATATTGAACTGCGCCTCACCGCCATCGATGGCGCGGTCGAGGCTGGCCAGCAGGCTGTTGCTGTTCTGCCCTTCGCCATAAAGGTAAAACAACCGCGCCCATTGCAGGGTGAACGCCTGCTCGCGCTGCAATGCTTCAAGGAACAGGCGCAAGGTGTGCTTGGCCAGACCGTAAGGCGTGCAAGGCTGGGGCAAGACCGACTCGGCCAACGGGCCGCTTTGCAAGCCGTATTCAAAGCAAGTCCCGGTGACCAGCACCTGGCTCACCCCTGCCACGACCGCACGCTTGAGAAACGCGTAATCGGCCGGCAGGTTGCGTTCGAAATGAAACAGCGCCTGATAGTTAGGCAAGCCGCTCCAGGCCAGATGCGCGACGACATCCACGCCATCAACCAAGCGCTCGACATCAAAGTCTGGCGCATGCAGATCGGCGGCGACAAATTCCACCTGCGCGAACCACGGCAAACTGCGAGCCGAGTCGAGGGTGCGCGCAACCGCACGCACTTTGAAGCCTTTGGAAAGCAAAGCGCTGACCAAGTGGCGACCGACGAAGCCGGTGGCGCCAGTGACCAGCACAGTGGTGGTGGTCGCCGTCAAAGCTCGACTCCCTGAAACTGTTTGTCGAGCAGCGGATGACTGGAATCCTTGGCTGACAAATTCTTGACGGGCAGCGGCCATGAGATCGCGAGTGCCGGATCAAGGGCCGACAAACCCGCTTCATGCTCCGGTGCGTAATCGGCATCGGTGAGGTACAGCACTTCCGATTCATCGGTCAGTGACTGGAAGCCGTGGGCAAAACCGGCGGGAATCAAAAAACTGAGGCCATCATCGGCGCGCAGTTCTTGCGCATGCCACTGCAAATACGTTGGCGATTGCGGCCGCAGGTCGACCGCCACATCCCAGACCGCGCCACGCACACAAGTGATCAGCTTGGATTCGGCATAACCGGCTTTCTGAAAATGCAGACCGCGTACGCTACCTTGGCCCAACGTGCGCGAATGATTGATCTGGCGGATCGCAAAAGGACGTCCCTGGACGGTCAGACGACTCTGGCAGAACAGCCGGGCGAACCGCCCGCGCTCATCGCAGAAGACTTTCTGCTGGATGAGGTACAGGCCCTCCAATGGCGTTTTCTGCAGGGTGTAATCGCTCATGAACGCTCTCTGTACAAATTCAATTGGTTCAAGGTAACGGCGCGCATGTCATCGCCGTGTTGCCACGCCAGATGCCAGCCAAGCGTCTGCGTCAGGCATTGTTCCAGCGTCCAGCGCGGTTTCCATCCAAGCACCTGCCGCGCGCGGCTGCTGTCCAGACGCAGCAGACCGGCTTCGTGCAGCTCACTCGGTTCGATGCGCAGACCGCGGGCCTGCGGCCAACGGTTGGCGAGCAGTTCGACCACTTCACCGACGCTGCACATGTCGGCCTCACCGGGACCGAAGTTCCACGCACCGGCGTATTCCGGGCCGTACTCGTAGAGAGCAGCAGCCAGTTGCAGATATCCGGCCAGCGGCTCCAGCGCGTGCTGCCACGGGCGCACCGCTTGCGGGTAACGCAGGATCACTGGCTCGTCGGCGGTCCAGGCTTTCAGTACGTCGGGAATCAGTCGTTCTGGCGCAAAATCACCACCGCCCAGCACATTGCCGGCGCGTGCGGTAGCCAGGGCCAGACCGTGTTCGGCATGTTTGTCCACCGGGAAGAACGACGCGGCATAGGACTGCGCGAGCAATTCGCAGCAAGCTTTGCTGCTGCTGTAAGGATCGTGGCCACCGAGGGCTTCATCTTCGCGGTACGGCCACAGCCATTCCTTGTTGGCGTAGACCTTGTCGGTGGTGACCAGCACACAGGCGCGCACGCCGCCGACCTGACGAATCGCTTCTAGCAGGTTCAGCGTACCCATGACATTGCTTGAATAGGTGCCGAGTGGATCGCGATAGCCCTCGCGCACCAGAGGCTGGGCCGCCAGATGCAGGACTATTTCCGGCTCGGTCTCGGCGATGATTTCCAGCAAGGCGCCGAGGTCACGCAGATCGCCGCGTTGATCATTGATGCCTTCGTGAACGCGCGCCAGTTCGAACAGGCTTGGCTCGGTCGACGGATCCAGAGAAAAACCGCTGACTTGCGCACCAAGGCTTTGCAGCCACAGGGTCAGCCAACTGCCTTTGAATCCAGTGTGTCCGGTGACCAGGACGCGTTTGCCACGCCAGAACTCCGCACTCAGGCCCATTGCTTCCATGGGGCCTCCCCGCTCTGCCACAGCGCTTCGAGATGGTTCTTGTCACGCAGG
Source organism: Pseudomonas sp. Sample_20 (assembly GCF_004307585.1). Classification (NCBI taxonomy): domain Bacteria; kingdom Pseudomonadati; phylum Pseudomonadota; class Gammaproteobacteria; order Pseudomonadales; family Pseudomonadaceae; genus Pseudomonas; species Pseudomonas sp. Sample_20. The sequence goes on from NZ_RCOA01000094.1 coordinate 40,633, forward strand.
GTGTCCATCGGCTGCCAAAAGCCGGAATGTTCGTAGGCATGCAGCTGTTCCAACTCAGCCAGTTGCATCAACGGCTCGGCTTCCCAACTGGTCGCATCGCCGGCGATGTAAGGCAGCACCTGCGGTGACAGGACGAAAAAACCGCCATTGATCCAGCCGCCGTCACCTCGCGGCTTCTCGGTGAAGCCCATGACTTGGTGGCCTGTGCGTTGCAACGCACCGTAACGGCCTGGAGGCTGCACGGCCGTAACGGTCGCGAGCTTGCCGTGCGCTTCATGAAAACGGATCAAAGCGCCGATATCGATATCCGAGACGCCGTCGCCGTAGGTAAAACAAAAGGCTTTCTCGTCCTTGAGATAAGGCGCAGTGCGCAAGAGCCGGCCACCGGTCATGGTTTCTTCGCCGGTGTCGACCAGCGTGACGCTCCACGGCTCGCTGTAATTCTGGTGCACCTCCATGCGGTTCTCGCGCATGTTGAAGGTGACGTCGGAGGTGTGCAGGAAATAGTTGGCGAAGAAGTCCTTGATCGCATAGCCCTTGTAGCCCAGGCAGATGACGAAGTCGTGGATTCCATGGGCGGAATACTGCTTCATGATGTGCCAGAGAATTGGCTTGCCGCCGATCTCGATCATCGGCTTGGGCTTGAGGTGCGACTCTTCACTGATCCGCGTGCCGAGGCCACCCGCCAAAATTACTGCCTTCATCGTCTCCCCTCTTGTTCTTCACCGGGCTGCGCATGGCTTTGTTGAGCGTTGCGGGCCTTGCGGCGACACCTTTTGCCGTTCCGGGCGCAAGTGCAATGACCGCAAGCGCTCGTTTTATGGCGATTTGAGGGGGACTTGCAGGAAACGCGCCAGCTTCAAAATCATTGACAACGAGGAACAACAGGCCGGAGCAAAAAAAAAAAGCCCCTCACCCTAGCCCTCTCCCGGAGGGAGAGGGGACTGACCGCAGTGGATGCGAGCGCTATGCCGACCTGAAATACCGAGTCGAACACAAATTCTGAAAAGCCCAAAGATCGGCTCCCTCTCCAGGGGGAGAGGGCTGGGGTGAGGGGCAAATCCACCGAAATCCCAAGCCATGCGACGCTTCTAACCACTCAACAATGAGCGCCAGCTCGAGTGCTCTTGATCTTGCGTCACCCGCTACATCGGAAGGCTGAGTGGAGGGATTGATCCGGGCGTGGGAGCGCAGCGACCGTCTGGCGCAGCCAGACACAGCGGAAGGAGGTGCAGCGAAGCAAACCGTAGCCGCTGCGCCCGGATCGATCCCGCAGCGAAGGGACCCGAGCCTGCGAGGGCCGAACGCAGGAGCAAGCGTTTTGGGTTACCTTTTTGCTGGGCCGGCACTCCGGCGTTTGAAAAAGGTGACTCGCCGTAAGCGCGAAACCGCCAGCCGCCGCAGAGAAACATCCGAACATTCACACCAAACAACCCCAAGCCTGGTCGGCCCAAAGGCCGCCAAGGCTCCAAAAAAAGGCGACCCGATAGGTCGCCCATCTGAAAGATCAATCCGCCAACCAGCCATACTCCCAATGGCGCAAGTTATCCCCCCGCAAGACATAGTCTCGCAGCACCACCTCACGCAGTTCATCGCCCATGCGATAACTGGCATCCGGGTCAGCCAGATGCATGCGGATCGCTTGCAGCCACTCATCGGTCGTGTTGGTCTTGACCCGCGTGCACGGCAAGTAGCCGCGATAGGCCTCGGTATCGGTGCAGACCACCGGAAAACCACAGGCGCCATACTCGAGCAGCCGCAGATTGCTCTTGCAGTCGTTGAAGATGTGGAACTCCAGCGGTGCCAGCGCCAGATCGAGGTTCAGGCTGGCAAGTTTTGCCGGATAGACATCCAGCGGGATCACTCCGTGAAACTCATGCATGTACGGCAGCAAATCATCCGGGCACATGCCGAAGAAAACCCAGTCGACTTCGTTGGCCAGTTCGCGCACCACGTCGGCGATCACTGCCAGATCGCCATGGTGACTGGTGCCGCCCCCCCAGCCGACACGGGGCTTTTTCGAGGTGCGACGCTGGCTGCGCAGGTGTCCCCACAAATCCTGAGCCAACATGTTCGGCACCACGCGTATGTCGTGGTGCATGTCCGACAGCGCGTTGGCCAGTGGCGCGGTTGAAACGACCACGCGATCGCACAGGCCGATCGCTCGGCGCACCATACGCTCCATGTCCGACTTGCCCGGCATGTTGCGGATATGTGCATTGCGATGGGGAACGTCGATGACATAGTCGTCGAGTTCGAAAATCCGTCGGGCATTGAAGAACTTCTTCAGCGGCGGAATTTCATCAATGGCATGCTCCGAATAGCGCCCTTGCAGGACGATCACATCGGGGGACTGACGCTCGATATCGATGATCGACGGTAAGCCGTAGCAGACCCGTCCCTCCACCCGGTTGGCCGCTTCCAGCTCGATCATTGGCTGACTCATGCGGTAGTGACCGATGGCAGAAGCATTGATCGGAACCGCGAGCACGTTCGGCAGTTGCGCCTTGGAGAACGCGCTCCAGCCAGTACGCAGGCCCGGTTCAAGGCTGAAGTTGCTGGCGCCAACGCCCTGCAACGTCAGGTTGACGTTATAGGCCGGGTCGCGCGCAACCAGTGGCAGCCAGCGTTGATAGAAGGTGTCCTTCTCCTCGGCGTGCTGCGCTTGCTCTTGCTCCGTCGCCGCGATAACTGGCTGCGTACCAACCGCCAGCACGGCGTGCGGGTTCATCACCACCAGATAACCGTCGCGACCAATGCGCAGGCACAGATCCACGACACTGAGCGTTTGCTTGAAATCCTGCTCATCAAGACCGCCGGCCGCTTCGAATACCGATTTGCGAATCATCATGCAGTCGCCACCGACCGCGCTCAGATCATGCACAGCTTGCAGTCGGTGCATATACCCGTCCGCCTGCATCGGCTGGCCGTAGAACGGCAGTCCCGCCGGCCCATTCAGCCCCAGGATGAGACCGGCGTGCAGCACGCCACCGTCCGGGTTGAACAGCTTGGCGCCAACCACCCCGACTTCAGGACGTTGCGCGTGATTGAGCAGTTCGTCGAGCCAGTCGGCCTGAGTAATCACCGCAAAGGCATTGAGCATCAGCATGTACTCACCGCGCGCCTGGCGCGCGGCGAAGTTGTGCACAGCAGCGGCATTGTCCTTTTGCGCATACCGCAGCACGCGAATCCGGTCGCTGCCCAGCTGCGCCATGCCGTCCAGCCACGCCCGCGCTTCAGCGCTTTCGCTGCCGTTATCGACCAGGAGCAATTCGTACTCGGTGTAGGCGGTTTTCTCCAGCAGCGTTTCGACACAGCGCTGCAAGGCGGCAGTCTGGTCCTGAGTGACGATGATCACCGACACCAGAGGGCGCTGCGCGTGACGGTAGTCGACACGATTGAGCAGCCCGTTCTGGCGGATTTCATGAGCAATGCCGAGGCGCTGCAGATGCGCCTCGAGAATTCGCCGACTTTGCTCCACCACGCCAGGCTCGGTGAGCCATTGCGACAGGTCGAATTTCGACTCCAGCAATACCTCGGCGATATGACCGACAACCTGCAGGCCATCGCTTTCGACCATCCGCCAGAGCATGTCGTGTGGCGCCAGTTCGGCGAACGTTGGCGCAAATCCACCGAGGGCGAGGAAGCGTTCGCGCTGGAATGCCAGCGCTCGGCCGACGTATGGATAACTGCGCATGAGGTCGAGGTTGAAGTCCGGTTTGAACGCCGGTTCCGCCGATTCGCCGGCGCGCACGCTGCCTTCATCACTGTACAGACACGTCAGCGACCGCGAATGCGCGATGCGATCGGCCATCACCAGCAATGCCGGTGCCACCGGGCGGTCTCCCGGTTGCAGCAGATAGAACCAGTCGGCGCCTTCGAGTTGTGGCAACAGCGTATTGATCTGCTCCAGACCGTCACCCTGCAACGGCATGTGGAACACGCGATCCTGCAACACTGCTTCGGTACAGGCTACGGACAGTACCAGCACCAGCTCCGGTGGATAGTCCTGTGCAGCGAGCGCTTGCAGGGTGCGCTCGAGACCGTCGCGGCTACCCTGCGCATCGATGACGATCGGCACGATCCTCGGCTGCTGCGGCCAGCCAGCAAGCGTTTCCGGCAACCATTGGCGCTGCGTCTCGGTCAGCACCCGACACGCCAGCCACTGCGCATAGAGCTCGCCGAAACTGAAGCTGTCGACACCCACACCCAGCTCCTGGCGGCTTTGCTTGGTGCCAAGGGTACGGCTCAGCGGCAGTTCTTCCCAAACGCGAGGCGACTCGTCGGCGCTCGTCAGTCGCACGTAGCGAACCCAGCCCTTTGCGGGCGCCGACTCGCCGCTGCGTACTTTGAGCATTTGCGAAAGCCACTCGCGCTCAACCTCGGCAGCATCCTTCATCGGTTGCTGCGCGCTCAGGCGCTCAGGGTAAAGTCGCTCGGCGCTCAGGACATTGTTCGACGTCACCATGTTGCCGCGCCGCAACAGACACACATACAAGGCAAAATCCAGGGTCGCGACGAAGCATGCACCTGCTTCAGTCAGAGCGGGCAACAGTTCGGCGACATCGGCACGCCGGAACAACGCACTGCTGAAGCCACCGAGGACGTTGACCGGGAATTTTTCGAAAATGCTCAGCACATCGTCACCTTTGAGCAAGGCGCTTACGGGTGATAGCGAGCTGTTTTCCAAACGGGCCGGCAGAATGATGTCGTTGGCGTCCCACAGCAGCCGCTGAGCGATCACCAGACTGACTTCTTCGCGCTGTAACTCATGGGCTTGCTGTTCGATACAGGCCGAATACAGCAGGTCATCGTCACACAGGAATTTGATGAACTCGCCGCGCGCCTGTTCGAGGCAGGCTTTCAGGTTGCCCACCAGCCCCAGCGTCTGTGGATTGCGAACGTAGCGCACCTGGGCCCCGGTTTGCTCCATGACCAGGCTGACGATGTCCTTGATCTCGTCACCACGACTGTCATCGCACACGACGATGTCGAGATTGCTGTAAGTCTGGCTGACGGCACTGTTCAGCGTGCGCTCGAAAAAGCGCGGATTGAACGCAGGGATGGCAATGCTGACGAGAGGAAGTGAATTCACGGCGGGCTCACAGGCGGTACGAGCCCGCTCGCAAAAACGAGCCCTTGATACCGCAAAAAATCATTAACAGAGGCACAACGTTGGCGGGCGCGCTCGCGCCCGCCAATCATCAGATCTTGTTGAACAGACCCAACTGACTGATCTTGCTGAACGCCAGTTGCGCGGCTTGCAGCATGGTCTGTTGCAGGGTCAGACGGGTCATGACTTCAGCCGGATCGGAATCACGGATCGAACCCTGGGTCGTGCTGTTCGCCGTGGTCAGGCTGTCGTTGGTGATGGCCTGCATGTCCAGCGCCTGGCCGCGGGCACCAATGGTGGTGACTGCGGTGCCGATCTGATTGGCGGCAGCATCGATGTTGCCGAGGCCCGCCTCCATCGCGCCCTGCAATTTCTGCTTGGCAACCGGGTCGCCGTCAACCGGCGTATTCAGCGCGGTGATCATCTGGCCCAGGGTGTCGAGCACGTTCTGGGTCTGGTGATTGTTCGGCTGGATCGAGAACTGATCGCCAGCGGCCGGCGTGCTGCCCAGCGCGAAGGTCACACCGGCAGCGGTGGCGTTACCGCCGGCCACCGTGCCCGAGGAAACCGGCTTGCTGTCGGCGGTCACTGGCGCGGCATACAGATCGAAATCGGTGGCGCTGGTGAACTTGAGCACCGCGCCGCCCTGCGGGAAAGCTGCGGTGTAGGCTGCCTGATCGGTGATGGTCGAACCGGTGATCACGCTGGTCGACGGGTTACCCGGATTACGCGTGGTGGTGAACGAGTCCGGCGAGGCCGACAGCTGGAAGCTGTGCCCTGTGATAACGGCGTCCGGATTGGTATCGCCGGCCTTCAGGTTGACGTTCAGCTTGAGGTCGACGCCGCGGAAACTGACAGTCTGGTTGGCGCCGCTGCTGTTGCTGATCAGGCCATTTTGGCTGGCCTCGGCGGTCACGTCGTTGCCCAAAGCATCGGTGATCTTCAGCTGGGTGCTGCTGACGAAATCGATGGTGTACGGCTGCCCGGCAGTGAACTTGGCGTCGTAGGTAGCGGCAGTGCCGACGGTGCCGTTGGACAGCACGACACGGCCGTCATCGACGGCTGGCGCGGTCATTTTGGTGTTGGTGCGGCCGGTGTTGATGGTCTGCTGGAACGCGTCCCAACCGGTGGTGTTGGTACCCACGGTCATGCCGTCGCCGATGCCCAGATCGATGGTGGTCTGGTCGCCGTTGTAGCTGAACGTGCCGTCAGAATTCTTCGAGTACGGTGCGGTATCGGTTTTCGAACCGGAGAACAGATAGTTGCCGTTGGCATCCTTGGCGTTCATCAGGCCCAGCACTTGTTGCTGGATCTCGCCCATCTCCGAGGCGTACGCCTGGCGGTCCTTGTCGGTGATCGTGCCGTTGTTCGCGGCCAGCGCAAGTTCCTTGGCCCGTGCCAACGCCGTGGTGATCGAATCCAGCGTGGACTCCTGCACGTTCAACGCACTTTTGGTGGTGTTGACGTTGGTCTTGTACTGATCGAGCATCGCTGCCTGCTGGCCCAATTGCAGCAAGCGCCCGGCACCGATCGGATCATCGGCGGCGGTGTTGATACGCTGCAGGCTGCTCGCCTCGCTCGCGGTGGCAACGGCCTTGTTGAAGTTACGCTGATAATCCGAAGCTTGCGTTCCGTAATACTGGGCGGTGGAAATGCGCATGAATTACGACTCCTTAAAGGCTGTTGATCAGCGTGGCGAAAGTTTCCTGCGCAGCTTTGATGATCTGCGAAGACGCTGTGTAGTACTGCTGGTACTTGACCAGGTTGCCGGTTTCTTCGTCCAGGTTGACCCCGGAAAGCGAATCGCGGGCACCCTTGGCGTTCTCCAGAATCGCCGTGGTCGCGGCGCTGTCGGACTTGCCTTGGGCGGTCTTGGTACCGACGTTGGTCACCAGGGTGTTGTAGGCGTCGGTCAGGCTGATGCCCTTGCTCGCCGAACCGGTGTCCACGGTCTGTTTCGTTTGCAACGCGACCAGTGCCTGGGCGTTGCGGTTGTCCGAAGACGCCGCGCCGGTCAGGTTCATCGTGAAGGTTTCGCCGGTTTTCGGCGTGCCGCCCACGGTGGTCTGCACGGTGAAGGTCTTCTGCACGTTCGGCGTGACGGTAGTGTCCATCACCGGGTTGCCGCTGGCATCGACGATGCCGACTTTCAGGTTCAGCGTGTTCGATTGGCCAGGGACGATGGTGCCGGTGCCGATGGTCGCGCCTTTGGCGTCGACCAGGTTGTACGACTGGCTGCCGCCGCTGGCCGCGCCGAAGACCAGTTTGACCGGCGTCGAATTCTTCAGCGCCGCCTGCATGTCAGCCTGGGCGGTCGGGTTGTAGATGTCGATCTTGTCGCTGAGCGTCGGCTGGGTGTAAGTGCCCAGACCGTTGGCGCTGGCGACGCCAGTCAGCGGACCTGCCGCAGCGATTTTCTTCGGATCGGTCAAGACCGTCTGAATGCTCGCCGCGGCGTTGCGGGTCGGCGTGATTTTGAACGAGTCACCCGCGCTCAACGCGCCGCCATTCAAGGCCAGAGTGAAGCCGTCGATCACTGGCGGCGGATTGGTCGTGGTGCTGAAAGCGCCCAGATCGGTGCCGTCGGAACGCTTGACGGTGTAATCGGTAGCGCTGGTGAAGGTCACCTGATAATCGCTGGTGGTCAGCTTGCCGGTGTCCTTGATGGTCACATCGAGGTTGCCCGAACCGGCGCTGTTGCCGTCCTTCGCAATGCTGCGCTGACTGATCAGGGCGGCACTGTTGATGTTGTTGAAAATCGCCGCGCCGAAGTCACCGTTCTTGTCGATGCCCTGGGCTTGCTGGCTGTTGATCTGATCGGCAATCACCAGAGCGACGCGACCGAGCTCGTTGAGCGACGGGTCGAGGACTTCCTTGCGATAGGTCAGCAGACCGCCGATTTCACCACCGCTGATCACCGAAGTGATGTCGATGGTGCTCGAACCGCGATCCATCTGGATCGACATGCGCGACGGGTCGGTCTTGCTCGCGACCATGCTCAGGCTGTTGGTGGTATTGCCGATGACCAGCGGCTGACCGCTGCCGACATAGATGTCGAAGCTGGTGCCGCGCTCGACGACCTGGGCACCGGTCAGTTCGGAGAGCTGACGCACGGCTTCGTTACGGCTGTCGAGCAGGTCGTTCGGCGCCCCGCCACTGGTGGAGATTTCACCGATCTTCTGGTTGAGATTGGCGATCGCCGTGGCGAGTTTGTTCACCTGGGCAGTCATGTCGCCGAGGCTGCCGTTGATCGTGGTGTTCTGGTCGTTGAGCTGCTTGGCCAGGGTATTGAAGCGGCTGGTCAGCGCCTGTGCACCGGTCAGCACCGACTGACGCGAAGTGTCATCGGTGGCCGACGTCGATACACCCTGCATCGAGGTGAAGAATTTCTGCAGCACACCGGTCAGGCCGGTGTTGGTGTCCGACAGCATGGCGTCCAGCGGCGTCGCCTGCTTGAGAAACGCAGCCGATTCGCTGTCCAGCGAAGTCGCGGTGTGCAGCTGCGATTCCAGGTACGAGTTGTACACCCGGCGCACGTCGGCCAGGGTCGTGCCCGTGCCGATGAAAACGCTGCCGTACTGCTGCGAGGACTTGGTGCCCTGCACGGTTTGCTGACGTGAATAACCGGCGGTGTCGACGTTGGCAATGTTGTTGCCTGTCGTAGCCAGAGAGGACTGGCTGGCCGACAGTCCCGACATCCCGATATTGAGCAAACTCATGGTTCAGACCTTATTACCTGGTGCCTTATAAAGGCGTGGTGGAGACACCCGCCGCAGCGTAGTTTTCAAAACTGTTCATCTGCTTGGCAATTTGCGAAATCTTCGTCGCGTAGTTCGGGTCGGTGGCGTAACCGGCCTTCTGCAACTCGCGTACAAACTGTTCTGGGTTATCGGCCGACTTCAGCACTTCTTGATAGCGATTGTTGCTCTGCAGCAACGTCACCAGATCGTGGAAGCTGTCCTTGTACGAGGCGTAGGAACGGAACTCGGCCGTCTCCTTGACCATCGCGCCATTGCGGAACTCGCTGGTGATCGCGCGGGCCGAATCGCCCTTCCAGTTGCTGCTCGCCTTGATGCCGAACAGGTTGTGGCTGCTGCTGCCATCCTGGGCGCGCATGACCGATTTGCCCCAACCGGTTTCCAGCGCCGCTTGCGCCACCAGATAACGCGGATCGACGCCGATGCGGTCAGCGGCTTCCTTGGCCATCGGCAGCATGGTGTTGACGAATTCGTCGGCGGAACTGAAGGCCTTCTTCGCCGGTGCCAACGGAATCTGCGCCATGGCGCGGCCGTAAACCTGCATCTGCCCGCCAGCGGCTTTCTGCTCTTCGGCACGGGCCAGCCAGTCACCGTTGTACAACGCGCCGGAGCCTGTGACGGCGGTAGTCGCAGCCCGTTGCGGCAAGGCGTTGGTCGCTGCGGCCGCAGTGGTGGCACTGGCCACGCTCGGCGCCGACGGCACCAGACCAGCGAGCAAGCGATCGGCCAGTTTCGGCGGCAATGCCAGACGCCGCTGGTTGATCAGCGCCATGTCGTTGCGATGGGAAATATCGGTGTTGTTCGGCGCATGCACCGAGCGCGATGCCCACAACGGACGCTCGCCGTTGACGCGGGACAGCGGACCGGTGGCGGCGGTGCCGGCGGCAATCGGCGTCGGCACGGCGGCGGCCTTGGCCAGCGCTTCCTGCTGCTTGGCGGCGGACGCAGCTGCAGCCTCGCCCGGGGCCATCGGTTTGTTCTTCGACATCTGGCGGATCAGCACGTCGGCCAGACCGATACCACCGCCCTCGCGGGACATGGAAACCGCCAGTTGCTGGTCGTACATTTCCTGATACTGCTTGGCCGCCGGCGTGTTCAGCGGGTTGTCCTGGCCGAGCGCTTCGGTGGCCGAACGCATCGACTTGAGCATTTCGCCGAGGAACAGCGACTCGAATTCCTGCGCAACCTTGCGCATGTTTTCGTCGCTGTTCTTGTCGCCGACCTTGAGCTGGTTCAGACGATTGAGGTCGGAGTAGGAACCCGAATCGCTGCTGCTGACCAGACCGTTTTTGCGCATATCCATGGTGGCCGGCCTCAGATCACGATCAGGTCGGCTTGCAATGCGCCGGCCTGCTTCAGAGCTTCGAGAATTGCCATCAGGTCACCCGGTGCCGCGCCGACCTGGTTCACCGCACGGACGATCTCGTCGAGGGTGGTGCCCGGGCCGAACTTGAACATCGGTTTGGCTTCCTGTTCGGCATTCACTCGCGAGCGCGGTACGACAGCGGTCTGGCCGTTGGACAGCGGGCCCGGCTGGCTGACAATCGGGTCTTCGGTGATGGTCACGGTCAGGCTGCCGTGGGTCACGGCGGCTGGCGACACTTTCACGTTCTGGCCGATGACGATGGTGCCGGTACGCGAGTTGATGATGACTTTTGCCACCGCCTGACCCGGATCGATTTCGAGGTTTTCCAGGATCGACAGGTAGTCGACGCGCTGGCTCGGATCCAGTGGCGCAGTCACGCGCACCGAACCGCCGTCGATGGCTTGGGCGACGCCAGGGCCGAGCATGTCGTTGACCTTGTCGACGATGCGCTTGGCGGTGGTGAAGTCGGAACGGTTGAGGTTCAGCGTCAGGCTGTTGCCCTGGTTGAAACCGCTCGGCACCGCACGTTCCACCGACGCACCGCCAGGGATGCGACCGGCCGACGGAACGTTGACGGTAATCTTCGAACCATCACGGCCTTCAGCGTCGAAACCGCCAACCACGAGGTTGCCCTGAGCGATCGCATAGACGTTGCCGTCGATACCCTTGAGCGGCGTCAGCAGCAAGGTGCCGCCACGCAGGCTCTTGGAGTTACCGATCGAAGACACGGTGATGTCGACCTGCTGACCTGGCTTGGCAAACGCTGGCAGATCGGCACTCACCGACACCGCCGCGACGTTCTTCAACTGCACGTTGCCTGATCCCGGCGGCACCTTGATGCCGAACTGCGAGAGCATGTTGTTGAAGGTCTGCAGGGTGAACGGAGTCTGCGTCGTCTGGTCACCGGTGCCGTTAAGCCCGACCACCAGGCCGTAACCGATCAACTGGTTGGAGCGCACGCCGGAAATGCTGGCGATGTCTTTCAGCCGCTCGGCGTGTGCGGTGAACGCCGCAGACATCAACAACGCGGCCACCATAAGGCTCTTGAAATTCAAAGTCGCCACCTAGAAAGGGAACAGCGGGCTGAGGAAGAAACGGTCGAACCAGCCTGGCTGACTCGTATCGGCAAACGCGCCGGTACCCGAGTAGGTGATGCGCGCATCGGCGACGCGGGTCGACGACACGGTGTTGTCGGTCGCGATGTCATCGGCGCGGACCATGCCGGCGATGCGCACCAGTTCGTCACCGGTGTTGAGCGTCAGCCACTTCTCGCCACGCACGGCGATGATGCCGTTGGGCAGCACGTCGGCCACGGTCACGGTGATCGAACCGGTCAGGCTGTTGCTCTGCCCGGACTTGGCGTCGCCCTTGGTCGAACGGTCGGCGCTGTAGCCAGCGTTCAAGCTCAGGTCACCGCCACCAATCGGGTTGTTGGTGGTCAGGCTGGAGCCGAACAACGAGGTCAGACCGATCGAGTTATCGCTGTTCTTGTCCATCTGCGAGTTGGCGTTCTTGCTCGCCTGGGTGCGCTCGTTCAGGGTGATGGTGATGATGTCACCGACCCGGAACGCCTTGCGGTCGCTGTACAGGTTCTGCTCGAAGCCGGCCTGATAGATCGAGCCGTTATTGGCCGCCGCCGGCAACGGTGTGCGCGGCAACACCGGGGCGTAGTAAGGGTCATTGGGCTTGGGCGTCGGGGCGACGCAGCCCGCGAGCGAGACGACCCCACTCAATGCCAGAACAGATACAAAGCGCTTCATGACCCTACCTCACGGTGTTGCTGGCGACCTCAGGCCGCCCCAAAGACTGGATTACAGATTCTGCGTTACGAACGAGAGCATCTGGTCGGCGGTGGAGATCACCTTGGAGTTCATCTCGTAGGCGCGTTGAGTGGTGATCATGTTGACCATCTCTTCAACGGTGCTGACGTTGGACGTTTCCAAGGTGTTCTGCAGCGTGGTACCGAAACCGTTGAGGCCCGGGGTGCCGATCTGTGGCGCGCCGGAAGCAGCGGTTTCCAGGAACAGGTTGTTGCCCACGGCTTGCAGGCCGGCCGGGTTGATGAAGTCGGCGGTCTGCAGGTTGCCGATCACTTGCGAGGCCGGGTTGCCGGCGATGGTGATCGACACGGTGCCGTCACGGCCGACAGTGAAGGTCTGCGCATCGTTCGGAATGATGATCGCCGGCTCCAGCGCGAAACCGCTGGCGTTGACGATCTGGCCATTGGAGTCGAGGTGGAAAGTACCGTCACGGGTGTAGGACGTGGTGCCGTCCGGCTGCAGGATCTGGAAGAAACCGCGACCGTCGATGGCCATGTCCAGCGGCTGCTCGGTGGTTTGCAGGCTGCCGGCGGTGAAGTTTTTCTGGGTGCCGACAATGCGCACACCGGTACCCACTTGCAGACCCGACGGCAGTTCGCTGTCCTGGGTCGACTGGGCGCCTGGCTGACGCTTGATCTGATAGAGCAAGTCCTGGAACTCGGCACGGTCACGTTTGAAACCCGTGGTCGAGACGTTCGCCAGGTTGTTGGAAATGGTGGTCAGGTTGGTGTCCTGGGCGGACAGACCGGTTTTGGCAACCCATAGAGCCGGAAGCATTCGATTCTCCTCGTGCGCCTGTTTTACGGCGCGACGTTCTGATAATTAGCTGATCTGCAAGACCCGAGCCATGGCCTGGTCGTCGTCTTTGGCGGTGTTCATCATCTTGACGTGCAACTCGAACTGCTTGGCCAGGGCCAGCACCGAAGTCATTTCTTCCACGGCATTGACGTTGCTCGACTCGAGGAAACCCGAGACCAGTTTGACGTTGGCGTCGGCTTGCGCCGGCTGGCCGTCCTTGGTGTAAATCGAACCGTCGAGGCCTTTGTTCATGTTCTTGATGTCCGGGTTGACCAGCTTGATCCGGTCGACTTCGGCCATGACGCGCGGGCCTTCGCCCATTGCGCGAATGCTGATGGTGCCGTCTTCGCCGACTTCCACCTGCTGCTCGGGCGGCACGGCGATCGGGCCGCCGTTACCGATCACCGGCATGCCGTTGCCGGCGCGCAGTACGCCGAGGGCGTCGATGTTGAGGCTGCCGGTACGCACGTAGCTTTCACCACCGCTGGGGTTTTGCACGGCGATGAAACCGTTGCCGGATACCGCGACGTCGAGTTCACGACCGGTCTGCACCAGCGAGCCCGGCGTGAAGTCGGTGGCAGGACGTTCGCTCATGGCAAACGCGCGCGCCGGAAAGCTGTCGCCGAATACCGGCATCGAACGCGCCTGCTCGAGGTCGCGCTGAAAGCCGTTGGTGGAAATGTTCGCCAGGTTGTTGGCATGCGCCCGCTGCGCCAGTGCGTTCTGGCTGGCGCCGGTCATTGCCACATAAAGGTACTTGTCCACAGTGTTTCCTCTGCATGCCGGACGTTTGCCGCCCACCGCTGTACTGCTCAGCCATAAGCAATTTGCAGACCAACTTTTTATTGGCGGGCGAAGGCCCGGCAAACAGGGGACTTGAGGGGATCGGAGGGGGAATCTGAAATGGGTCGAAGACGAAAAACCGGCGGTGTCATGCCGGTTAGTGGCAATCCTGAGTTCGGCGGGGATGGCGATCCTGTGGCGAGGGGATTTATCCCCGTTCGGCTGCGCAGCAGTCGCCAAGCCTGCAAATGAGGTCGCAGTGAAGGAAAAGCGGGGCCGCTGCGCAGCCCATCGGGGATAAATCCCCTCGCCACAAAGGCTCTACTTAGCTTCCGGAGGTTTTGCCAACCTCATACTCACGCAACTTGTTGGCAATCGTCGTGTGCGAAACCCCCAGCCGCTTGCCCAACTGCCGACTGCTCGGGTGCTCGGAATACAACCGCTCCAGCACCGCTTTCTCGAAACGCCCGACGATCTCGTCCAGACTTCCGTCGAGGGAGAAATCGCCAAGCGGCTGACGCACGCCGTAATCCGGCAGGCGAATATGTTCGGCCTTGACCGTGCCGCCGTCGCACAGGGAAACCGCCTGGAACAGCACGTTCTCCAGCTGCCGCACGTTGCCCGGCCAGTGGTAATGGCTGAGGCGATCCATCGCCGCCGGGGCCAGTTTCGGCAGCGGACAACCGATCTGCCGGCTGGCCTGGTCGAGAAAGTGTTCAACCAGCGGCGTCAGACCGTCGAGGCATTCGCGCAGCGGCGGAATGTGCAGCGACAGCACGTTCAAGCGGTGATAGAGATCCTGGCGAAACTCGCCGCGCGCGCACAATTCGGACAAGTCCACCTGGGTCGCGCAGATCACCCGCACATCGAGATAGACCTCTTCATCACTGCCGACGCGACGGAAGCAACCGTCCTGAAGAAAGCGCAGCAATTTGACCTGCAAGCGCGGGCTCATCTCGCCGACGCCATCGAGAAACAGCGTGCCGCCAGCGGTCAACTCCAGCAGGCCAAGCTTGCCCTCAGCGCGAGCGCCTTCGAAAGCGCCGGGGCCGTAGCCGAACAGCTCGGTCTCGGCCATCGACTCCGGCAACCCGGCGCAATTGAGCGCCATCAACGGTGACTGTCCACGCGGGCTGGCGAGATGGCAGGCGCGCGCCAGCAGTTCCTTGCCGGTGCCGGTTTCGCCTTCTATTAATAGCGGTGCATCCAGCGGCGCCATGCGTCGCGCTTCGCGGACCACAGCGGCCATGACTTTCGAGCTCTGGAAGATACTGTCGAAGCCGCGCAGCTCCTGTTTGCGCACGTTGTAGATGCGCTCGCCGACCCGATCGGCGCGGTGCAGAGTCAATACGGCGCCGGCCATGGCCTCGCTGTCATCGTGCTCCGATTGCAGCGGCGCGATGTCGGCGAGAAAGATGTCGCCCTTGACCTTGACCCGCATGCCGTTGATCCGCGACTTGTTGGCGCGCACCAGTTCCGGCAGGTCGAAATCCTCGGCGTAGCGCGACAGCGGAATCCCCGGCACCTCATCGACACGCACGCCGAGCAACTGCGCCGCCGCGCGGTTGGCCGCAACGATCGAGCCGCCCATGTCGATCGACAACACCGGAAACTCCAGCGCGCCGAGCAACGCATTCAGTTCCATGTGCCGGCGTTCGCTGGGCATCAGCCCGACGCGCTTGACCCCAAACACCCCGCCGATCGCCTCGAACTTGGGGCGCAACGCCTGGAACTGGATGTTGATCAGGTTCGGGCAGTGCAGATAGATCGCATTGCCATGCTCACCGCCAACTTCACCGCGGGCAACGTTGATCCCGTACGCCACCAGCAGATTGAGAATGTCGCGCAGGATGCCGATGCGGTTCTGGCAGTGAACTTTGATGCGCATAAAAAAAGGCCCGACAAGATTGGGAAATTGACCAATGCCCGTGTGGGAGCGAGCTTGCTCGCGAAGGCGCCAGCACATTCAGTATCGATGTGTCAGACAGGCCGCTTTCGCGAGCAGGCTCGCTCCCACAGGATCTTGTGGCGCGCCCGAGGCAGAGTTTTCTGTCTTGGCACGCAGATAGTTGTCAAGATTATGTGACAGCCCCTGCCCTTTTCAAACCCGCCAATCACCGTAAATGCGCATTACCCGACAAAGCGTAACAATAACTTTACGAAACTCGACGAAATTTCCTACGCATGCGCGGCTCGACATGCTGCACGCCTTCAAACTCTGGGTTATTCCTTTAGCCATCGCTGGACATAACAAAAACGAATTTCCTAGCAGGAGAGCAGCATGAAGCAGACGCAATACGTGGCTCGCGAGCCCGATGCGCAAGGTTTTATCGACTACCCCGCCGAAGAACATGCGGTATGGAACACGCTGATCACTCGCCAGTTGAAGGTGATTGAAGGTCGTGCGTGCCAGGAATACCTGGACGGTATCGAAAAACTCGGTCTGCCCCACGACCGCATCCCGCAACTGGCCGAGATCAATAAAGTCCTCCGCGAGACCACCGGCTGGCAAGTTGCCCGGGTGCCGGCGCTGATTCCTTTCCAGACGTTTTTCGAGTTGCTTGCCAGCAAGCAATTCCCCGTCGCCACCTTCATACGTACCCGCGAAGAACTCGACTACCTGCAAGAGCCGGACATCTTTCACGAGATCTTTGGTCATTGCCCGTTGCTGACCAACCCGTACTTCGCTGAATTCACCCACACCTACGGCAAGCTCGGCCTGCAAGCGACCAAGGAAGAGCGCGTGTATCTGGCGCGGCTGTACTGGATGACCATCGAATTCGGTCTGGTCGACACCCCGCAGGGCAAGCGCATCTACGGTGGCGGAATTCTGTCCTCGCCGAAAGAAACCGTTTATTGCCTGTCGGACGAGCCCGAACATCAGGTTTTCGATCCCCTGGAAGCCATGCGCACGCCGTATCGCATCGACATCCTGCAGCCGCTGTACTTCGTCCTGCCCAATCTCAAGCGCCTGTTCGACGTGGCCCATGAAGACATCATGGCCATGGTTCGTCAGGGCATGCAGTTGGGCTTGCACGCGCCGAAATTTCCGCCGAAACCCAAAGCCGCCTGAACCGCGACTTTTGCTGACAATTGCGTCTGTCCGTCGCCGCCACTTTGCTTTAGCGTGACGGCATTGGCGGCACACGCGCTTTAATAAAAAACACACTCGTTTTCAGGAATACACCATGTCGACTTTGAACCAAGCCCACTGCGAAGCCTGCCGCGCCGATGCGCCACAAGTCAGCGATGAAGAACTGCCGATCCTGATCAAGCAGATCCCTGACTGGAACATCGAAGTACGCGACGGCATCATGCAGCTGGAAAAAGTTTTCCTGTTCAAGAACTTCAAACACGCGCTGGCGTTCACCAACGCCGTCGGCGAAATCTCCGAGGCCGAAGGTCACCACCCGGGCCTGCTGACCGAGTGGGGCAAAGTCACCGTGACCTGGTGGAGCCATTCGATCAAAGGCCTGCACCGCAACGACTTCATCATGGCTGCGCGCACTGACGAAGTGGCCAAGACCGCAGAAGGACGCAAGTAATGCACTTCGACGCCATCGGCCGGGTCCCCGGCGACCCGATTCTCGGTTTGATGGAGGCCTATGCGCAGGATGCCAATCCGCGCAAGTTCGACCTCGGCGTTGGCGTCTACAAGGATGCCCAGGGCCTGACGCCGATCCCGGAAGCGGTGAAAATCGCCGAAGCGCGACTGGTCGAAAGTCAGGACACCAAGACTTACATCGGTGGCCACGGCAACCCGCTGTTCGGCAAGGTCATCAATGAGCTTGTGCTCGGTAGCGACTCGGCATTGATCGCCGAACAACGCGCCGGCGCCACCCAGACCCCGGGAGGCACCGGTGCCCTGCGTCTGGCGGCCGACTTCATCGCGCAATGCCTGCCGGGCAAAGGCGTGTGGTTGAGCAACCCGACCTGGCCGATCCACGAAACCATTTTCGCCGCTGCCAAGGTCAAGGTCAGCCACTACCCGTACGTCGGCAGTGACAACCGCCTCGACGTCGAAGCGATGCTCGCCGTGCTCAGGGAAGTGCCGAAGGGCGACGTGGTGCTGCTGCATGCGTGCTGCCACAACCCGACCGGTTTCGACCTGAGCCATGACGACTGGAAGCGCGTGCTTGAAGTGGTGCGCAGCCGCGATCTGCTGCCGCTGATCGACTTCGCTTATCAGGGTTTTGGCGATGGTCTGGAGCAGGACGCCTGGTCGACCCGGTTGTTCGCGGCGCAGGTGCCGGAGCTGCTGATCACCAGTTCCTGCTCGAAGAACTTCGGACTGTATCGCGACCGTACCGGTGCGCTGATCGTCTGCGCGACCAGCGCCGACAAGCTCATCGACATCCGCAGCCAGCTGGCCAATATCGCCCGCAACCTGTGGTCGACGCCGCCGGATCACGGCGCGGCGGTGGTCGCGACCATCCTCGCCGACCCAGAGCTGAAAGCGCGCTGGGCCGATGAAGTGGAAGCGATGCGCTTGCGAATCGCGCAGTTGCGCAGCGGTCTGGTCGAAGCGCTGGAACCGCATGGTTTGCGTGAGCGTTTCGCACACATCGGTGTGCAACGTGGGATGTTCTCCTACACCGGCCTGTCGCCGGAACAGGTGAAGACCCTGCGCGAGCGGCACAGCGTGTACATGGTCAGCTCGGGCCGGGCCAACGTTGCCGGGATCGACGCCACCCGCCTCGCATTGCTCGCGGACGCCATCGCCGACGCCTGCAAATAATCCCCCCGCCCGACTGATCGTTCCCACGCTCTGCGTGGGAATGCAGCCCGGGACGCTCCGCGTCCCAACAGCGGACGCAGAGCGTCCATTGAGGCATTCCCACGCAGAGCGTGGGAACGATCAGCAGACCCAGCTCTTGCCTCCCTGCGGCCATCTGTCGCATTAATTTGAATTAAAAGTCTGATTGTCATTTTTCCTGCTGTATCCTGCGCAGGCTTTGTAAAGCGCGGAGCACCTGATCTATCAACAGACTTAGCGAGGAGCGCACCCATGCACGAGATTCCCAATCTCCCCTTCCCAAGCCTGCACGTACCTGAGCAGACGACCCCGCAACACGCCGGCGCCGAAAAGCCCGAGCCGCAAGAAGCCGCTGACAGCCGCAAAGCCGACAGCGAAGAGTAAGACCCGCCGTACAGACCGTGTGGAAAGCGCTAACATGCGCTTTCCACACTGCCTGAAACCCGAGCCCGCCATGACCGATGAATTCTCCGAAAGCCAAGCTGCCGTGCTGATCGGCGCCACCGAGAAAATGATCGAGATCTGGAATCGCCTCTCACCCGAGAAACAGGCCGCCCTGCTGGAGCGTTTCGGCAGCGAAGAAAACGCCCTCGCCGCCCTCGTCACCACGCAATTGGTGGCCCCGGCGAAATCCTGAAAGCGCCGCCCGGCAAATAGTTTTACTTTTCCCCGCCCCTGAACGGTTCACGCCGGTATCATGAGCAGCCTATCTAATCTGCTGCTCCCGTGGATCGTTACCCATGTCGTCTATATCCGAGCCCCAGCGTCCGCTGGCGGTTACGCTGCAAGTTGTCTCCATCGTCCTCTTCACCTTTATCGGTTACCTGAACATCGGCATCCCGCTCGCCGTGCTGCCGGGCTACGTCCACAGTGACCTTGGTTTCGGCGCCGTGATCGCCGGGCTGGTGATCAGCGTGCAATACCTCGCCACCCTGCTCAGCCGTCCATATGCCGGCAAGATCATCGACAACCAGGGCAGTAAACGCGCAGTGATGATTGGCCTCGCTGGTTGCGGCTTGAGCGGTGTGTTCATGCTGATTTCCGCGTGGACGCCGAACCTGCCGCTGCTCAGTCTGATCAGCCTTTTAATTGGCCGCCTGGTGCTGGGCAGCGCGGAAAGCCTGGTCGGTTCCGGTTCGATTGGCTGGGGCATCGGCCGGGTTGGCGCGGCGAATACGGCGAAAGTGATTTCCTGGAACGGCATCGCCAGTTACGGCGCCTTGGCGATCGGCGCGCCGTTCGGTGTCTGGCTGGTGAGCAGGTTGGGGCTGTGGAGCATGGGCGTGAGCATCATCCTCCTCGCTTTGCTCGGTCTGGCGCTGGCATGGCCGAAGACCGCCGCGCCGATCGTCGCCGGCGAACGTCTGCCGTTCATGCATGTGCTGGGCAAAGTCTTCCCCCACGGCTGCGGACTGGCGCTGGGCTCGATCGGTTTTGGCACCATCGCCACGTTCATTACCCTGTATTACGCGACCCAGCACTGGGACAACGCCGTGCTGTGCCTGAGCCTGTTCGGCGCCAGCTTCATCGGCGCGCGGCTGCTGTTCGGCAACCTGATCAACCGCCTCGGCGGATTCCGCGTGGCGATTGCCTGCCTGTCGGTGGAAACGTTGGGTTTGTTGTTGTTGTGGATCGCACCGGATGCACATTGGGCATTGGCCGGTGCGGCGCTGAGCGGCTTTGGCTTCTCGCTGGTATTCCCGGCGCTGGGCGTGGAAGCGGTGAATCTGGTGCCGGCCTCGAGCCGTGGCGCGGCGGTCGGTGCCTATTCACTGTTCATTGATTTGTCGCTGGGGATCACCGGGCCGCTGGCCGGGGCGATTGCGGCGGGGTTCGGTTTTGCTTCGATCTTTCTGTTCGCAGCCTTCGCGGCGTTGAGCGGACTTGGCTTGAGTGTGTATCTGTATAGGCACACGGCAAAATACCGCGAGGCTTAAAAATCCACTTTGCCGCGCCCGGCCTTGATGCTGCCGCGCTTGGTTTTCGACTCCAGCCGACGCTTCTTCGAACCGAGGGTCGGCTTGGTCGGGCGGCGTTTCTTTTCGACTTTGGTGGCGCTGAGAATCAGCTCGACCAGCCGCTCCAGCGCATCGGCGCGATTGGCTTCCTGGGTGCGATATTGCTGCGCCTTGATGATCAGCACGCCGTCGCTGGTGATACGACTGTCACGCAGCGCCAGCAGCCGTTCTTTGTAGAACTCCGGCAATGACGAGTTGGGAATGTCGAAGCGCAAGTGCATCGCGCTGGAGACCTTGTTGACGTTCTGCCCTCCGGCGCCTTGAGCGCGGATGGCGGTCAATTCGATCTCGGCATCCGGCAGATGCACGTTGTTGGAAATCACCAGCATGGAAAAGCGTCCGTAATCAGAGCGTGCAGGATAACCTGATTCACTCAACCTCTGTGGGAGCGAGCCTGCTCGCGAAGGCGGTGTGTCAGTCGATGCAGATGTTTCTGATGGACCGCTTTCGCGAGCAGGCTCGCTCCCACAGGGTTCGGTGTGATGTCAGATTTTTCCATTTCAAAACAACAAACCCGGCACTCTGGCCGGGTTTGCTGTTTCTGCTTGAGCGGTTACTTGGCGATCACTGGCAGCGCCTGCTGGACACTGCGCTTGTTCTTGATCAGGTAGCAGACCCACATGAACACCACCCACACCGGAATCGCATACACCGAGATCTGAATCCCCGGGATCAGCAGCATCACGCCGAGGATGAACACCACGAACGCCAGGCAGACGAAGTTGCCGTACGGATACCACAGCGCCTTGAACAGCGGCGTCTGTTTGGTCTGGTTCATGTGCTGGCGGAACTTGAAGTGCGAGTAGCTGATCATCGCCCAGTTGATCACCAGCGTCGCAACCACCAGCGACATCAGCAGTTCCAGCGCATGCTGCGGGATCAGGTAGTTGAGCAACACGGCAACCAGCGTCACTGCCGCCGACGCCAGAATCGAACGCACCGGCACGCCGCGCTTGTCGATCTTCGCCAGACCTTTCGGCGCATCGCCCTGCTCGGCCATGCCCAGCAGCATACGGCTGTTGCAGTAGGTGCCGCTGTTGTATACGGACAGCGCGGCGGTCAGCACGACGAAGTTGAGGATGTGCGCGGCGGTATTGCTGCCGAGCATCGAGAACACCTGCACGAACGGGCTGCCGCTGTAGGAATCGCCGGACGCGTTGAGGGTTTCCAGCAGGCTGTCCCAAGGAGTCAGCGACAGCAGGATTACCAGCGCGCCGATGTAGAAAATCAGGATGCGGTAGATCACCTGATTGATCGCTTTCGGGATCACGGTTTTCGGCTTGTCGGCTTCAGCGGCGGTGAAACCGAGCATTTCCAGACCGCCGAAAGAGAACATGATGATCGCCATGGCCATCACCAGACCGCTTACCCCATTGGGGAAGAAACCGCCGTGGGACCACAGGTTGGAGACCGAGGCTTGCGGGCCGCCATGGCCGCTGACCAGCAGGTAGCTGCCCAGCGCGATCATGCCAACGATGGCCACAACCTTGATGATCGCAAACCAGAATTCGGCTTCACCGAAGACTTTGACGTTGGCCAGGTTGATCGCGTTGATCAGCACGAAGAATGCAGCAGCGGAGACCCAGGTCGGGATGTCCGGCGCCCAGTAATGGATGTACTTGCCGACCGCTGTCAGCTCGGACATGCCCACCAGAATGTACAGAATCCAGCAGTTCCAGCCCGACAGGAACCCGGCGAAACCGCCCCAGTATTTGTGCGCGAAATGGCTGAAGGAGCCGGCCACCGGCTCTTCGACGATCATTTCGCCGAGCTGGCGCATGATCATGAAGGCGATGAAGCCGCAAATGGCGTAGCCGAGGATCATCGACGGGCCGGCGGATTTCAGTACCCCGGCAGAACCGAGGAACAATCCGGTACCGATCGCGCCACCGAGGGCGATCAGTTGAATATGGCGATTTTTCAGGCCGCGCTTAAGCTCGCCTGATTGCGAGGGTTGTCCACTCATGAAAAAGGTCTCACGCAAGGTTTGATGATGTTCAGTAGACGTTGCTGCAAGGTTGCGATTTCAGGCAGCCCCGATCAAACCCCAGCGCAGGCACCAGGAGTTCAGCTCATTTACAACGGTCATGCGTCACCTGTTTGTTTTTATCTGTGACGAAATCGAACCCGGCACGCTTGTGGCGCGGCGGAGTGAACAAGGCGGATAGCCTCGAGATTTTTGCGATTACGCAGAGGGTCACAGTTAAAACGCGGCGCATTGTACACCGCTAACCCCCTGCTGCCAGACCCGCCTGATCAGCGTGTCGGTTGCCGGGATTGCGCGTGTCCGCCTCGACAGTGCCGAGCGGCTGCAAAATATGAGTCAGGCCTTTGCAGGCCATCGACGGGGACGAGGAGAAAACCGTCCCACGGGGAGAAGTGGAAATCAGTCGCGGCGTACATTGCGCCTCCTTCTTGTTATTCGCCTGCACGACAGGCATGGGGCGCATCACACCCTGCCTGAAGGCTGGAAACAAGCGCGCCAGAGCCCTGCGTGGCGCACGCTGCGTCGGCTTACGGAAGCTTTTCCTTACAACGGAGGGCGAGACGGGAAATCACCGGGTTGGCGGGCCAATATCGTCAGGTTTTCTTTACAACGCGTAACGAATATTTTCCGAAGCAGAAATTTCTGTAGGACGTCTGCATATTGACGGTCGCTAGCTTGCTATCAATTTCACCGACCTAGTTTTTTGTTTTCAAATAAGAAAATTTATCCCGAAAAACAGAACAAAAAGTCTATTTAAAAATTAAATGGATAAATTTTTGCAATCACAAAAACGCTCAACTAGGTTCTTCACGTCTTACCGGCCACCTCGACCGGTCAGTCATAAACCGTGAAATTCTCTAGGAGATCGACCATGCAAGCACTGGAAAAAGACTTGGATACCGAACTGCAACTGGACGAATGGTTTGAAGCGCCAACCCATGAGGCCGCTGTGGAAATGATGCAAGCCGACGCGGTGGTTCCGTTCGGCACGGCGATGTGGCCTCTGTAAGACATCCCGGGCAGGCACGGTCCGGCCGGTCGTGCCTGCCGCTTCATTCCCCGGTCAGTCAGGGAGGATTCATGGACAAGCCCCGCGCCATCTCGCATTTCCTTTACTACCTCGAACATCACCCTGCCCTCGCCGGCCTCGACTCGGCGAAGGTCATGCTTGGCCACACCGCCGATTACGAAGCCCTGACCGGCGCCATTGCCGAACAGGCCGGCGAGCATCCGCGCTTTCAGTTCAGCGCCCGGCGCCTTGACCTGGAAAGCACCGCAGCGCTGTCCGCGGCGATTGCCGACAGCGATCTGTACATTTTCTTCTACGACTCTTCCACCCTGCCCAACCCGCGTCCCGATGGCCCGGAGTTCGTCCGCGCACTGCAAGCGGTCATGGCGGAAAACTGGAAGAAGTCGCTGCTTTTCAAGGATTACGGCGACTACTTCTACGACACTTTCAGCATCACCCCGCAGCGCATCGCCGGGCTCAACAGTCACCTGATCCAGCGCATGTCCCAGGCGACCACGCTGAGTTTCAAGGATGACCACGGCTCATGGTTCGAAACGCCGATGAGCAGCATCAAGAAGTGGACCGACATCAATGGCGTCGGCAACTTCGACCTCGCCCCCGGCGAAATCGCCACCCACAGCGAAGCTATCAACGGCCATGTGAAGTTCAAGGGCACCTTCCTCAGCACCATCCCGTTCGCGCGCAAGTACGGCGTGCTGGAATCGCCGCTGGAATTGTGGATCGAGAACTCGACCATCAGCCGCATCGCCACCGACGTGCCGGGACTGGAGCATGATTTCAACAAGTACCTGGATGCCAACCCGTCGAACCGACGGATTGAGGAGTTGGGGATTGGCACCAATGAAGGCGTCAAGGATCTGTATGCCCGTAATGCCGGGTTTGAGGAGCGGCATTGTGGGCTGCATCTCGGACTGGGCGGTGGCGCCAAGGGCAGTCATCACCTGGATCTGATCTTTTCTGGCGGGGTGTTGGCGCTGGATGACAAGCCGGTGTTTGATGGGCGGTTTGTGTTTTAGGCGACTGACGCCTTCGCGAGCAGGCTCGCTCCCACAGGGGATTTATGTAAGCCGCAGATGATCGTTCCCACGCTCCGCGTGGGAATGCAGCCCGGGACGCTCCGCGTCCCTTCCAAAGCCGAACGCGGAGCGTCCGTTGATGCATTCCCACGCAGAGCGTGGGAACGATCGCTGGGCGCCAGACGAAAAAAACGCCAACCTCAAGGGTTGGCGTTTTTGCTTCAACTTGCAGCTTGCAGCTAGTAACTCACAGCTGCCTTATTCCGGTTTCTTGCGTCCGAACCCCGGGCGCTGGCCCGAACCAGCCGGTGCGCCGCGACGCTTGCCCGAGGGCTTGTCGCCGTCGACCAGCTTGATCCCCGGACGCTTCGGCGCCGGTTTGGCCGGGCGCTTGTTGCTGGTATCGGCTGGACGATCCGCTACCGGCGTACCACGACCGGCTGGTGCACGACCTTCGCCACGCTCGGTACGACCATTGGCCGGACGCGGTGCGCGCTCGCCGTCACGGGCGACTGGCTTACGACCTGGACGCTCGCCTTCGATCTGCGGCTCACGGCTCGGGCGCGGTGCGGTGGGTGCGCCAGCGGCTGGACGCAAGGTACGCACGCGCTCGGTCTTGGCCATCGGCCGCGACGATTTGCGCTGCATGCGTTCGAGCTTGTCCTTGCTCTTGGCGTTCAGCTGCGGCATCGCCACCGGGGTCAGGCCGACTTCGGCGCTGAGCACGTCGACTTCGTACTGGCTCATTTCGCGCCAGCGGCCCATCGGCAGGTCGGAGTTGAGGAATACCGGACCGAAACGCACGCGCTTCAGACGGCTGACCACCAGACCCTGCGATTCCCACAGACGACGCACTTCACGGTTGCGCCCTTCCATGACCACGCAGTGGTACCAGTGGTTGAAACCTTCACCGCCCGGCGCCTGTTGAATGTCGGTGAAACGCGCCGGACCGTCTTCCAGCACCACGCCGGCCTTCAGACGTTCGATCATCTCGTCGTCGACTTCACCGCGTACACGCACGGCGTACTCGCGGTCCATCTCGTAGGACGGGTGCATCAGACGGTTGGCCAGTTCACCGTCGGTGGTGAACATCAGCAGACCGGTGGTGTTGATGTCGAGACGGCCGATGTTGATCCAGCGGCCTTCTTTCGGACGCGGCAGCTTGTCGAACACGGTCGGACGGCCTTCCGGGTCGTCACGGGTGCAGATTTCGCCGTCGGGCTTGTTGTACATGATCACGCGGCGCACCGATTCGGCGGCCTCTTCGCGTTTGATCACCTTGCCATCGATGGTAATGGCGTCGTGCATGTCGACGCGCAGGCCGAGGGTGGCGTCTTTGCCATTGACCTTGATCCGGCCCTGGCTGATCCAGGATTCCACGTCACGGCGCGAGCCGACGCCGATACGGGCGAGGACTTTCTGCAGCTTTTCGCCTGCTGGGCCGATTTCCTGGTCGTCTTTCTGATTGATGTCACTCATCTGGGCACCTCCCGGTGTGGTCTGTTCAGGCGGCGCCTGAAGTATTGAAAACTGGGTCCAGGCCGAAGGGATCGGCGAAGGGTCGCGAATCATACGCGGATGTGCGCCATCGCGCATCAGAGACTAGCTGATCGATTGCCGGTTATTTCTTTTTCCGCCGACCGGCACCACCGAGTTTGATCAGGCGCAGCGCGGCTTCGGCCAGCACCGTGCGTTTGTCGTCCTTGTCGAGCTTCTTCCAGGCCTTGATCTCGCGCTTGCTGCGACCGCAACCCAGGCAGATGTCGTCGGAGAATTTGCAGAGGCTGATGCAGGGGTCTTTGGTTGAGCTCATCATCCTCTCCAGAAACACATCAAACCCTGTGGGAGCGGGCTTGCCCGCGATAGCGGAGTGTCAGTCAACATCATTGGATCTGACCCACCGCAATCGCGGGCAAGCCCGCTCCCACAAGGATCCGGATCAATCGTGGAACTCGCGCCGTTCGGCTTCAATCGCCTCAGCCAGTGCGCGGGCTTCGGCTTCTTCTTCGCTGAGTTCCGGTTCCGGCTGTTCGAGGGCGGCGACAGCGGCCAGGAGTTTCTCGCGGGCCTCGGCGACACCCAGGACGTCCTCTTCCGGTTCGGCGTCAGGCGCCGCTTCAAGTTCAACTTCAGCTTCAACAATCGGCTCGATGATCTCAGGCTCGGGCACCGGCGCTTCGCCATCCACCGCATCGCGCAGCAAATCGTCGAAATCGGTTTTGATGCCCTCTTCCATGCTGTCCAGCTCCAGCAGCAGGGAATGGAAACTGGTTTCTTCCTTCTCCTCTTCCGGCTCCGCGCTGGCGTCGGCCAGTTCCTGCAGACTCTGCGGCACCGGCGCGTCGTCGAAGTCGAGCACCGGTTCGGCTTCCATCTCGCGCAGTTCGGCCAGCGGCGGCAGGTCTTCGAGGTTTTTCAGGTTGAAGTGGTCGAGAAACGCCTTGGTCGTGGCGAACATCGCCGGTTTGCCCGGCACGTCGCGGTAACCGACGACGCGAATCCACTCACGCTCGAGCAAGGTCTTGACGATGTTGCTGTTGACCGCCACGCCACGCACGTCTTCGATCTCGCCACGGGTGATCGGCTGGCGATAGGCGATCAACGCGATAGTTTCCAGCAAGGCGCGGGAATAGCGCTGCGGGCGTTCTTCCCAGAGACGGCCGACCCACGGTGAAAACTTCTCGCGGATCTGCAAGCGATAGCCCGACGAGACTTCCTTGAGCTCGAAGGCACGGCCCTCGCAGGATTTGCCGAGCAGGGTCAGGGCTTTCTTGAAGACCGCCGGCTCCGGCCGCTCGCCTTCTTCAAACAGTTCATACAGGCGCTCAAGGGATTGCGGCTTTCCCGAGGCCAACAGAAAGGCTTCAAGCAGGGACGCCAGCTCGCGGGGTTCAGTCAGGTTCATACAGGGACTCGTTATTCGGCTCGGGCTCGCACGTGGATCGCGGCGAACGGCTCATTCTGCATCAGCTCGACCAAGGATTCCTTGACCAGTTCAAGGATCGCCATGAAGGTCACCACCACACCCAGGCGACCTTCTTCGGCGGTGAACAGCTCGACAAACGGCACGAAGCCGCCGCCCTTGAGCCGTTCCAGCACATCGCTCATGCGCTCGCGGGTGGACAGCGCTTCGCGACTGACCTGGTGGCTTTCGAACATGTCGCCACGGCGCAGGACTTCGGCCATGCACATCAGAATCTCTTCCAGCGCGACGTCGGGCAACAGCTTGCGCGCCCGCGCTTCCGGGGCGTCGAGCCTGGGCACGATCACATCGCGACCGACCCGACTCAGCCCATCGATACCTTCAGCGGCAGCCTTGAAGCGCTCGTATTCCTGCAAGCGGCGGATCAGTTCAGCGCGCGGGTCGTCTTCTTCATCTTCAACGGTTTCGGCGCGCGGCAGAAGCATGCGCGATTTGATCTCGGCGAGCATCGCCGCCATCACCAGGTATTCGGCGGCCAGCTCCAGACGCACCGATTGCATCAACTCGACATAGCCCATGTACTGGCGGGTGATTTCCGCCACCGGAATGTCGAGGATATTGATGTTCTGTTTGCGGATCAGGTACAGCAGCAGGTCGAGCGGGCCTTCGAAGGCTTCAAGAAAAACTTCCAGCGCATCCGGCGGGATGTACAGGTCCAGCGGCATTTCCATGACCGCCTGACCATAGACCATCGCGAACGGCAGTTCCTGCTGGGCGCCGGCCTGGGGATCGACCACGATTTCCACTGCGGACATTCAGGCCTCGACCATGAACGGCGTCGGATCGCCGCAACCGACGCGGACCACTTCCGGGTCGTCGCCGGTCAGGTCAATCACCGTTGAGGCCTTGATGCCGCCAAAACCGCCGTCGATGATCAGATCGACCTGGTGCTCGAGCAACTGGCGCATTTCGTAGGGATCGGTAAGTGGGTCTTCATCGCCGGGCATGATCAGCGTCACGCTCATCAGCGGCTCGCCGAGTTCGGCCAGCAGCGCCAGCGCGATCGGATGGCTTGGCACGCGCAGGCCGATGGTGCGTTTTTTCGGATGCAGCAACAGGCGCGGCACTTCGCGGGTGGCGTTGAGAATAAAGGTGTAAGGCCCCGGCAGGTGCGCCTTGAGAATGCGGAAGGTGCCGGTGTCGATCTTGGCGTAATTGCCCAGTTGCGACAGGTCGCTGCAGATCAGCGCGAAGTTGTGCTTTTCATCGAGCTGACGCAGACGTCGCACACGCTCGATGGCGGTCTTGTCGCCGATCTGGCAACCAATGGCGTAGGACGAGTCCGTGGGATAAATCACCACCCCGCCTTTGCGGATGATCTCGACCGCCTGTTTGATCAGGCGCGCTTGCGGGTTTTCCGGATGTATCTGGAAAAATTGACTCACATTCTCTACCTGTTCAGACGGCGGCAATATCTGTGTCATGTTTGAACCGACACCACAGGGGTGGAAGGTCCTCGGGAACCGGCCGGTACTGGCCGATCTCGGACCAGCCGCCAGGGCCATGGAAGTCACTGCCGGCGCTGACCAGCAGACCGAACTCACGGGCAAGGATCGCCAGGCTGCCCACCTGTTCTGCGGGCTGATGGCCATTGACCACCTCGATAGCATGCCCGCCTGCTTGAATATAGTCGGCAATCAGCTTTCGGCGCTTGCTACGGGTGAAATCGTAGTGCCATGGATGCGCCAGGCTGACCCAGGCACCGGCGGCGCGCAGGGTGGCGACGGTGTCTTCCAGGGTCGGCCAGTGCAGCTTGACGTCGCCGAGTTTGCCGGCGCCGAGCCATTTGCGAAATGCCTCGGCGCGATCCTTTACATAACCTTCACGCACCATCCAGTCGGCGAAATGCGGCCGGGCCGGCGCGTTGCCGCTGTCGCCCAGTTCCTGCTGGATCTGCCGGGCGCCGTCGAGGGCACCGGGCATGCCCTTGAGGGCGAGCTTGCGGCTTATTTCTTCCGACCGCAGCCAGCGGCCATCGTGCAATTTGGCGATCGCTTCAACCAACGGCGCGGCGTTGACGTCGAAGCCGTAACCCAGCACGTGAATAGTCGCCCCGCCCCAGGTGCAGGACAATTCGACGCCGTTGACCAGTTGCATGCCCAACTCGGTGGCAGCAGTACGCGCCTCGGCGAGCCCCTCAAGGGTGTCGTGGTCGGTCAACGCCAGGACTCGCACGCCGTTTTCGAACGCTCGCGCAACCAGAACCGCAGGCGCCAGGGCGCCGTCGGAGGCCGTGCTGTGGCAGTGCAAATCAACATTCACGGGGAGTTGTAACCTCAAATCAGCTGGCGCTATCGCGCGCCCATATGTTTGTTATTATGCCGCCACATCCAGCTTCTGGCTCTCACTGTGAAACAATTCATCGATTTCATCCCGCTTCTGCTGTTCTTCATCGTTTACAAACTTGATCCACGGGTCGTCGACATTGCCGGCCAGCAAGTGACCGTAGGCGGTATCTACAGCGCCACGGCGATGCTGATCATCAGTTCCCTGGTGGTGTACGGCGCGCTGTTCATCAAGCAGCGCAAGCTGGAAAAGAGCCAGTGGCTGACGCTGATCGCCTGTCTGGTGTTCGGCAGCCTGACGCTGGCCTTCCACAGCGAAACCTTCCTGAAATGGAAAGCGCCGGTGGTCAACTGGCTGTTCGCTGCGGCGTTCATCGGTAGCCACTTCATCGGCGATCGCCTGCTGATCAAGCGCATCATGGGCCACGCGCTGACCCTGCCAGACCCGGTCTGGACGCGCCTGAACATCGCCTGGATCGGCTTTTTCCTGTTCTGCGGCGCAGCAAACCTGTTCGTCGCCTTCACCTTCCAGAGCATCTGGGTCGACTTCAAGGTGTTCGGCAGCCTGGGCATGACCGTGCTGTTCCTGGTCGCACAGGGCGTTTACCTGTCGCGCCATCTGCATGACACCGATACCACAACGCCAAAAACCGAGGACTGACATGCTCTACGCCATCATTGCCACCGACGTTGCCAACTCGCTGGAAGCTCGCCTGGCCGCGCGCCCGGCGCATCTGGAACGCCTGCAAGCGCTCAAGGGCGAAGGCCGCATCGTGCTCGCCGGCCCGCACCCGGCGGTCGACAGCAATGATCCGGGCGCAGCGGGTTTCACCGGCAGCCTGATCGTCGCCGAGTTCGACTCCCTGAGCGCCGCACAGGCCTGGGCCGATGCCGACCCGTACATTGCCGCCGGCGTCTACGCCAATGTGATCGTCAAACCGTTCAAGCAAGTCCTGCCGTAATCCCGCTATTGAAATGCCGACGGGTTTTATGTGGCGAGGGGATTCATCCCCGCTGGGTGGCGAAGCCGCCCCAAAACCCATCCAACGCGGTGTGTCTGACACACCGCATACTCCCATTTCAGGACTGCTACGCAGCCCAACGGGGCGGTGCGACGTTTCGCTAAATCCCCTCGCCACAGAATATTCATCAGCCACAAATTATTTGTCAGCCACCAACATCACATCCTGCGCACTGAACCTTCTCGCTTCTCACCCATCTCAATCGCTCATTATTCTCGTTTGCCTGCCGACAACCTGCCCAATATCCATTTGGAAAACAGGTGTCGCGATGCGCAAGGGTCCGTTGTGTCTGATGTTGCTCACGTTGTCGATCATGGCCCCCGCCCATGGTGAGGAAACCACCGAAAGCGGCAGCTCCACGCCATTGTCATTGAGCGCCGGCAGCCAGATCACCGAGCTGCAACAGCGGCTCAAGGCCAGTGAGCAGCAGCGCGAAGAACTGAACAAACAACTGCAAAATGCCGACAACACTCGCGAAAGCGCCCAGCTCGCCCGGCTGCGCCAGGAGAACCAGCGTCTGAAGCTGCAACTCAAGGAAGCCCAGGCCAGCCCGCTGCCGCGTTTGCTGACCGACCAACAGCAGTGGTTCGTCACTGGCGCCGGGGTAGCGCTATTGGCGCTGCTCTGCGGTATCTTTGCCAGTGGTGCAAGCCGAAAACGTCGGCAATGGCTAAATTGAGTGAGTCATGAGCGAGCTGTTACTGATTGATGATGACCAGGAGTTGTGCGAACTCCTGAGTAGCTGGTTGAGCCAGGAAGGCTTCCAGGTGCGCGCCTGCCACGACGGCCAGAGCGCCCGCAAGGCGTTGGCCGAAACCGCCCCGGCGGCGGTAGTGCTGGACGTGATGCTGCCCGACGGCAGCGGTCTGGAACTGCTCAAGCAGTTGCGCAACGACCACGCCGACCTGCCGGTGCTGATGCTGTCAGCGCGTGGCGAACCGCTGGACCGCATCCTCGGCCTCGAACTGGGCGCCGACGATTACCTGGCCAAACCCTGCGACCCCCGCGAACTGACCGCGCGCCTGCGCGCCGTGTTGCGCCGCAGCCACCCGGCCGCCGTATCGACGCAACTTGAGCTGGGTGATCTGAGTTTCAGCCCGGTGCGCGGCGTAGTCAGCATCGACGAAAAAGAACTGACCCTGACCGTCTCCGAAAGCCGCCTGCTCGAAGCCCTGCTCAAGCAGCCCGGCGAGCCGCTGGACAAACAGGAACTGGCGCAACTGGCCCTCGGCCGCAAGCTGACCCTGTACGACCGCAGCCTCGACATGCACGTCAGCAATCTGCGCAAAAAAATCGGCCCCCACCCCGACGGCCGCCCACGCATCGTCGCGCTGCGTAGCCGTGGTTACTACTACAGCTTATAAGACCTGCGCCGTGTAGGAGTGAGCCTACTCGCGATGGCGGTGTGTCAGTCAACACACTCTTGTGCCATCGCGAGCAGCCTCACTCCAGAGGGGATCTGATCTTTTCCACGCTCTATGGGAATGCAGCCATCGGTGGCTTTGCAGTGGTTAATCGGGCATCGAACGAATAATGTCGGCCAAATCGTCCTTGGTTATCTCGTTGGCCTTAATGGCAGCGGCAATGTCTTTTTTGGAAAGTGGGAAACGCTTGAATATTTCTTGCAAAGTATTCGCATCAACATTTGCCAGCCAGAGCGGATCAATGAAAGAACCGCCGTACTCAGGCTTCATCGGTACTTCTTCGTGGGCAATCGTACCCTTATGATTGAGATACACCACATAACGATCATGCCCTTCAGGAAAGCTTTTATCGTGATATAGCGTAGTACCCTGCGGCAGCACGTAGTAATTTTCGTCGCCGTTTGGACCCTCGATCAGCAACGGTTCTTTAGTTTTGATCATCTTCATATCGTGCCCCTGCGAACCATGATCAAAAATCAGGAATGCCAAAAAAATCGCATTGACCGATAAAGCTGCCATCAGCCATGGGCCGAGTTGCCTGGTAAACGTTTTATTAGTCATAAGGAAGCTCGGTATTCGCTTTGTTAAGGCACGCAGCCGTTGTTCTTTCGCTGAGCGACAATGTCGTCTAAATGAGTGATCACAGCCTCGGCCCGTGCATTATCCAAAAGATCGCAGCCTTCAGCACCTCCTGCACTGGATATGTGTAAGGCCGGGCACGAAGCGTCTTTACCGAAGCTTTACGCTGCGCTGACCGCCGCTGACCTTGATCTGCGTAATCTGCACTCATCCGGAACGTACCGGGAACGAGACAAGGAGATACACCATGCGCAAGACTCTTATCGCTCTGATGTTCGCTGCCGCTCTGCCAACCGTGGCCATGGCCATGCCGCAGGATGGCGGTCCGCTGGGTGGTCCGCTGGATGGCCCGCGCCACGGCGGTCAGATGCACGGCGGCATGCACGGCAAAGGTCCGTACAGCCAGCTCGACCTGACCCGCGAACAGCGCGAGCAGATTCGCAAGATCATGGGCGAGCAGATGCACGAGCGTAAGCAGGTGGTCGACAAGTACCTGGAGAAACTCTCGCCGGCCGACCAGAAAGCCATGAAGGACGAGATCGCGGCCAACCACAAGAAAGCCGAGTCCGATGTCCGTGCACTGCTTAAGCCCGAGCAACAGAAGCAGTTCGACGAAATCCAGAAGAAACGCGCCGAACGCCGCGCCGAATGGGCCGAGTTCAAGGCCTGGAAAGCGCAGCAGGCACAAAAGGCGCAATAATGGCTTGACCCTGGGCCCGACGACTCACCTCGTCGGGCCTGTTCCATTCAAATCGAATGTGGGAGCGAGCCTGCTCGCGAAGGCGGTGTATCAGCCAGCGATGGTTTGACTGACACTGCGTCTTCGCGAGCAGGCTCGCTCCCATATTTGAACGGTGTGATTTTCGAGGAGTTTCTGTGCGTTCACTGTTCTGGCGGATTCTTGCGAGCTTCTGGCTGGCCATCGCTCTGGTAGCCGGGCTGTCGATTCTGCTCGGGCACATGCTCAATCAGGACGCGTGGATTCTCAGCCGCCATCCCGGCCTCAACACACTGGCCGCAGAATGGACGCAGACTTACGAAACCCAAGGCGAGGAAGCCGCCCAGGACATC
Source organism: Pseudomonas sp. Sample_20 (assembly GCF_004307585.1). Classification (NCBI taxonomy): domain Bacteria; kingdom Pseudomonadati; phylum Pseudomonadota; class Gammaproteobacteria; order Pseudomonadales; family Pseudomonadaceae; genus Pseudomonas; species Pseudomonas sp. Sample_20. The sequence goes on from NZ_RCOA01000094.1 coordinate 74,442, forward strand.
CTCGAACAACGCAAACGCCAGTATCACATCGACGTTCAGGTGCTCAACGAAACCGGCGATCCGGTGGTGCGTGGCACCTTCCCGCGCCGCGCCGCAGCATTCGAAGCGCGGCAGAACAACGATGACCGCCGCCTGCCATGGCGGCGTCTGACCGACGAGATCACCAGTGAAAAAACCGGTGATACCTACCTGTTCATCTACCGCATCCCGCACCCGGAACTCGACGCCTGGCACCGCGAAAGCCTGCTCTGGCCGCTGAGTGCGCTGGGCATCGCGCTGGTGGTGCTGACCCTGTTCAGTTTGCTCGTGACTTTCTCTATCACCCGCCCACTGAGTCGCTTGCGCGGCGCGGTGCATGATCTGGGGCAGACGACTTATCAACAGAACAGTTTGGCGAAACTGGCCAACCGCCGCGACGAATTCGGCGTGCTGGCCACCGATTTCAACCGCATGGGTGCGCGCTTGCAAAGCCTGATCGGCAGTCAGCGCCAGTTGCTGCGCGATGTCTCCCATGAACTGCGCTCACCACTGGCGCGCCTGCGCATCGCGTTGGCTTTGGCCGAGCGCGCCAACCCTGAAGAGCGCGAAAAACTGTGGCCACGCCTGACCCGCGAATGCGATCGGCTGGAGGCGTTGATCAGTGAAATTCTGGTGCTGGCGCGAGTCGATGCCGACAACGCCAGCGCTGAAGAAGTGGACCTGAATGCGTTGCTCGCCACGCTGCAAAAGGATGCGCAGCTCAGCTCCCCCGAGCAGACCGTACGCCTGCAAGCCGAGCCGCAGCTGAATCTCAAAGGCTGGCCGACGATGATCGAGCGCGCCGTGGACAATTTGCTGCGCAACGCCCAGCGCTTCAACCCGAGCGATCAGCCGATCGAATTGCAGGCTGCGCGGCAGGGAGAGCGGATTGTCATAAGCGTGCGCGACCACGGGCCGGGGGTGCAGACCGAACATCTGAGTCAGTTGGGCGAGCCGTTCTACCGGGCGCCGGGGCAGACCGCTGCCGGGCATGGCCTGGGGCTGGCGATTGCCAAACGGGCGGCAGAACGGCATGGCGGCACGCTGACGCTGGCCAATCATCCGCAGGGCGGCTTTGTGGCGAGTCTGGAATTGCCGTTGGTACCGGGAGTCGTGGTCCAGCCCTGAAAAAGCCCCTCACCCCAACCCTCTCCCGGAGGGAGAGGGGGCCGACCGAGTTGTCTGCCGTTGTGCATCGACCTGAAAGACCGAGTCGATTATGGACTCGCAGAAACAACACGTCCGGTATCCCGACTCTGGATTCAGCGAAGGTCGCTCAGGTCGGTGTAACTCCAAAGCATCCCCCAATCAGTCCCCTCTCCCTCTGGGAGAGGGTTAGGGTGAGGGGCTTTTGATCTTCAGGCTTTACCGGGCCAGGCGCTGACGAACTCAGCCAGATCAACCTTCTCCGCCACGCGCGGCTCTTTCTGCGGCGTGCCGAGATAGAGAAACGCGATCACCTCCTCGCCTTCCACCAGCCCCAAGCCTTCGGCCACATGCTTTGAGTACGCCAGATCCCCGGTGCGCCACACTGCGCCAATCCCCTGCGCATACGCCGCCAGCAGAATCCCGTGAGCCGCACAGCCGGCCGTGAGCAGTTGCTCGGCCTTCGGATATTTCACGTGTTCCTGCAATTTCGCGATGACCACAACCACCAGCGGCGCGCGCAGTGGGCCGTTGCGGGCCTTGTCGATCATCGCTTCGGTGACTTCGCCGCTCTGCTGGCGGGCTGCCTCGGCCAGCAACTCGCCCATTTGCTCACGCGCTGCGCCTTCGACGGTCAAAAAGCGGTACGGCTGCAAGTGCCCGTGATCCGGGGCACGCAAGGCCGCGGCGAACAGGGCTTCGCGCTGCTCGGCAGTGGGGGCCGGTTCGACCAGGCGGGGAACGGAAACACGGTTGAGCAACGCGTCGAGAGCCTGCATCGGCCACCTCCTTTGAAAAATGTGCGGCTATTCTAGCTTCATCTGCGCAGCGCCTGCCGGTTTACATGCCTTGCCCCACAGGTAGAATGGCGCCCTTCTCCCACCAGCCCGAGCGGATTTCATGGCGTTGCCGACCTTACGGATCATTGGTTTTATCATCGGCATCTTCCTGATAACCCTGGCTGTGGCCATGGTCGTGCCGATGGCCACGCTGGTGATTTTCGAGCGCACCAGCGACCTGCCGTCGTTCCTCTGGGCGAGCATGATCACCTTCGTCGCCGGCCTCGCTCTGGTGATACCCGGCAGACCGGAACACATTCACCTGCGCCCGCGCGATATGTATCTGCTGACGGTCAGCAGCTGGCTGGTGGTGTGCATTTTCGCCGCGCTGCCGTTTCTGCTGACCCAGCACATCAGCTACACCGACTCGTTCTTCGAAAGCATGTCCGGCATCACCGCCACCGGCTCCACCGTGCTCAACGGCCTGGACAACATGTCGCCGGGGATTCTGATGTGGCGGTCGCTGCTGCACTGGATCGGCGGCATCGGCTTCATCGGCATGGCGGTGGCGATTCTGCCGCTGCTGCGCATCGGTGGCATGCGCCTGTTCCAGACCGAATCCTCGGACCGCTCGGAGAAGGTCATGCCGCGTTCGCACATGGTGGCGCGGTTGATTGTGGCGGCCTACGTCGGCATCACCATTCTCGGCAGTCTGGCGTTCTGGTGGGCCGGAATGAGCCCGTTCGATGCGATCAACCACGCGATGTCGGCGATTTCCACCGGTGGTTTCTCGACCTCCGACCAGTCGCTGGCCAAGTGGACGCAACCGGCGGTGCACTGGGTGGCGATCGTCATCATGATCCTCGGCAGCCTGCCGTTCACCCTGTACGTGGCGACGCTGCGCGGCAACCGCCGTGCGTTGATCAGGGATCAACAGGTGCAGGGTTTGCTGGCAATGCTGCTGGTGACCTGGCTGGTGCTCGGCACCTGGTACTGGTGGACCACCAAGCTGCATTGGCTGGAAGCGCTGCGGCATGTGGCGCTGAACGTGACCTCGGTGGTCACCACCACCGGCTTCGCCCTCGGTGACTACAGCCTGTGGGGCAACTTCTCGCTGATGCTGTTTTTCTATCTGGGCTTTGTCGGCGGCTGCTCAGGATCGACGGCGGGCGGGATCAAGATTTTCCGTTTCCAGGTCGCCTATATCCTGCTCAAGGCCAACCTTAATCAGCTGATCCACCCGCGCGCGGTGATCAAACAGAAGTACAACGGTCACCGCCTCGACGAAGAAATTGTCCGTTCGATCCTGACATTCTCGTTTTTCTTCGCCATCACCATCTGCGTGATCGCGCTGCTGCTGTCGCTGCTCGGGGTCGACTGGATGACCGCGCTGACCGGCGCCGCCAGCACCGTGTCCGGCGTCGGCCCGGGTCTGGGCGAAACCATCGGTCCGGCCGGCAACTTCGCGACGCTGCCGGATGCTGCGAAGTGGATTCTGTCGTTCGGCATGCTGCTCGGCCGACTGGAGATCATTACGGTGTTTGTGCTGTGTATTCCGGCGTTCTGGCGTCATTGACCGCGTCCGGCACCTGCGTCAGGCGCAAGCGGTACTCGCCGGGCGTGGTGTCGAACCAGCGGCGAAACGCGCGGAAGAAGTTGCTCGGGTCGGCAAAGCCCAGCAGATAGGCGATTTCCAGCAAGGTCATGCTCGGTTGCGCCAGATATTGTTCGGCCAGTTCACGGCGGGTGTCGTCGAGCAACTGCTGAAAACTGGTGCCCTCCTCCTGTAAGCGCCGCTGCAAAGTGCGCTGCGACAGGTGCAGCGTCTGCGCCACGGTGTCGCGCTTGGGCTCGCCCTGGGGCAGCAAACGACACAGCACCTGGCGTGCCCGGTGTGTCACGCGACTCTCGGAGAACCGCGCCAGATATTCCCCGGCAAAGCGATCATGCAACAGCGCCATGGCTTCATTGGCGGTCGGCAGCGGCGCCTCCATGTCGGCCCGTTCGAAGATCAACGCATCGTAAGGCGCGTTGAACACCAGCGGTGCGTGAAAGGCTTCTTTATAAGGTTGCAGGTTTGTCGGCTGATCGCCCTGAACCAACACTTTGACCGGGTGCAGCGGGCGCCCGGTCAGCCAGCCGCACAGCGCCAGTGCACAGGCCAGTGACGCTTCGGCGCTCTGCCGGGTCGGCGGTAGATGATCGCCGTGCACGGTAAGAATCAGCGCGTAACCTTCCTCGAGCAGGCGAAAGCTCAGGTCAGCGCTTTCGGCAATGATGCGTTGATAGCGCACCAGACGCTGGAAGCCTTCAGCCAGGGTATTGCTCGACATCAGCGCATAGCCGGCGACATGAAATGAGGCCGGGCGCACCACTTTGCCCATGTTCAGGCCGATCGCGGGGTTGCCGGAAACCTCGACCGCGCGCTGCCAGAGCCGGGTCATGGAGTCTTGCGGGAAGCGTGCATCCGGATCTTCAAGGGCGCTGAAATCCAGCCCCAGCTGCCTGAACAGTACCCGGCAATCCAGGCCGTCCATCTCCAGTGCTTTGACAATCCCCATCGCCCAGCTTGCAGAAGTCGTTCGTTCGCTCATGGTTGTTATTCTTTTACATGACGGGCTGCAGATAACCGCCCTATTTGCGAAGGATACTAAAGTGGCGCCGATTGTCACTGGCCCACGCCAATGATCACTCTAGACTCAAATAAGCTCCCCGCCGAACAACTTGTCGCCAGAACAATCACCACAGAGAGCGCGGTCGTGGAAAACATCAAGCAGTTCAACAGCTTCGCCGAGTTCTATCCGTATTACCTCGCCGAACACAGCAACAGCACCTGCCGTCGTCTGCATTTCATCGGCACTTCTCTGGTCATCTTCATTCTCGCCCTGAGCATCGCCAAAGGCGCCTGGCTGCTGTTGCTCGCGCTACCTCTGGCCGGTTACAGCTTTGCCTGGATCGGCCATTTCTTTTTCGAGAAAAACCGCCCGGCGACGTTTCAGCATCCGCTGTACAGCCTGCTCGGCGATTTCGTCATGTACCGCGACATGATTCTCGGTCGCGTGGCGTTCTGAATGAGGGTCTGCCAATGAATGCCCATGCTCGCTTCACCCATATGAAGGACGGCACCGAGGAAGACTGGGCGATTATCGCCGCCGATTTCAGTGCCTATGCCAGACAGCTGCCATCGCGGATCCTCGCGCATTTGAAGCTGCTTGAAGGCGACTTCGGTGGTTTCCCGGTGGATCGCCTGACCCACTCGTTGCAAACCGCGACCCGCGCCTTTCGCGACGGGCGTGACGAGGAATACGTGGTCTGCGCACTGTTGCACGATATTGGCGACACCCTCGGTTCCTACAACCATCCGGACATCGCCGCAGCGATTCTCAAGCCGTTCGTGAGTGCGGAAAATCTGTGGATGGTGGAGAAGCACGGCATCTTTCAGGGCTATTACTTCTTTCATCACCTGGGCATGGATCGGCATTTGCGCGAGCAATTCAAGGATCATCCGCAGTTCCACGCCACTGCCGAGTTCTGCGCCAAATACGACGCGGCGGCGTTTGATCCGGCGTACGACACGCTGCCGCTGAGTTTCTTCGAGCCGATGATGGAAAGGCTGTTTGCGCAACCGAAGAACTCGATTTACAAGGCTGCGATGCAAGAACACAGCCCGGCCTAAGACCACATGTGGGAGCGAGCCTGCTCGCGAAAGCGCTGTATCAGGCACAGAAGTTTCGTCTGACGCTACGCCTTCGCGAGCAGGCTCGCTCCCACAGGGTGCTTTTTCGCTCAGGCGATTTCGGCAACTTTGGCAGCTTTCAATTGCGCCTCTCGCGCCTGGGCATCCGCCAATCGATACAACTCGATCGTGCCGTCCCAATGCTCGATCAACGCGGTGCACGATTCGACCCAATCGCCGCAATTGAGGTAGTCCACCTCCCCCACCTTGCGAATCTCGGCATGGTGAATATGCCCGCAAACCACGCCATGCAGTTCGCGCTTCACACACTCGTGGGCGATGGCTTCTTCAAAGTCGCTGATGAAACTCACCGCTGTCTTGACCTTGTGCTTCAGGTACGCCGACAGCGACCAGTAACCGTAGCCATAACGGGCTCGCCAGTGATTGAGCCAGCGGTTGAGGGTCAGGGTAAATTCATAGGCCGAGTCGCCAAGAAACGCCAGCCAGCGGTGATAGCGAGTGATTACATCGAACTGATCGCCGTGGATCACCAGCAAATGCCGGCCATCCGCGGTAACGTGCACCGCCTCATCGACCAACTGGATATTGCCCAGAATCAGTTTCGAATAGCGCCGCAGGAATTCGTCATGGTTGCCGGTGACATAGATCACCTCGGTGCCGCGCTTGCTCATGGTCAGCAGGCGGCGGATGACGTTGGTGTGCGCTTGCGGCCAGTACATGCCGCTGCGCAGTTTCCAGCCGTCGATGATGTCACCGACCAGATAGACCTTGTCGGCGTGGTAGCCCTTGAGAAATTGCGACAAGTGCTCGGCCTGGCAATCCCGGGTGCCCAGGTGCACATCGGAGATCCACAGGGTTCGCACCCGTTGTTTGCGACTGGGTCTGGCGAGCTCGGCGCTGGTCATGGGCAACCCTCTGCGATGTTTTCGCCAGCTTGCGCGCGCCCGGTTAATCGACCGTGACAAGCGTGAGTCAGTCGTGTGACAGCGCATCCGGCGTACGGCGGTGTAGACTGAGGGCCACTTCGGAGACAACCTGCCATGCGACCGATCCTCACCCTGCGCCAGTACACCCGCGACCTCATTGTGCACAGCCACGAGCACCCGCAGTTGGTGTTCGGGCTGTCCGGTGCGCTGGATTTCGAGGTCGAGGGCTGTGGCAGCCAAGTGCGTCAGCAGAGTGTCGTGGTGGTTCCGTCCGGCGCTCATCATGCCTGCGACAGTCCCCAAGGCAGCAGCTGCCTGGTGCTCGACATCCCTGAAGGGCAATGGGTGCAGGACTCGCTGGGCGCGCATGCCGAGGCCAGTCGCCGCTTGCTCGATCATCCGGGGCGGCTGTCGCTGGACTCGGGGCAGAGCCAATTGGTCAGCTGGCTGGCGAACAGTCCGGTCAGCGATCCGTTGATCGCGCAGCAAGGCGCGGTGTTGCTGCTGGCCAGTCTCAATCACGCGCAACCTGCCGAACTCCGCGCGCGTCGCCTGCCCTACGCCGCGCTGGATGCGCACATCGAGCAATACGCCGGCTATCCGCTGCAAGTCGCTGACCTGGCGCGCGTGGCCGGGTTATCCAGTGCGCGCCTGCACGCACGGTTCATGGCCGAATGCGGACAGACGCCGATGGATTACATCCGCAGTCGACGCCTGCATCTCGCGGTGCAACTGCTGCGCGACACTGCATTGCCGATTGGTGAAGTAGCCAGTCGCGTCGGTTACAGCTCGCAGAGTGCGTTCTCGGCCGCAGTCCTACGTGAATTCGGCTCATCGCCCGGACATCTTCGGCGCGATTCCTGCGACAAAAGACGATAGCCTGCCGACAGACTTGCAGGCCGAGACGCGGTTCAATGGCCCCATGAAGTTGAACCTGAAAAAAGGAATGCAATGACTCCGCGTACCGCCCTCGGCGCTCTGCATATTGGCGCTTTGATGTTTGGCCTGACCGGTGTGTTCGGCAAACTCGCTGCCGCATCCCCTGCTGTGATCGTCTTTGGACGTGCGGCTTTTGCCGTGCTCGCCCTGGCATTTTTCGCCCGTTTCTTCAGCCAGCACGGTTGGCAGAAACTTCACGCCGTAGACTGGCGGCGCCTCGCCCTCAGCGGCGTGTTGCTGGCTGGGCACTGGGTGAGTTTTTTCGTATCGGTGAAGATCGCCGGGGTGGCCATCGCCACCTTGGGCTTTGCCAGTTTCCCGGCGTTTACGGTGATTCTCGAAGGGCTGATCTTCCGCGAGCGTATCCGTGCCAATGAAATCGTCCTGGTGGTATTGGTCAGCATCGGTCTGGTGCTGGTGACGCCCGCATTCGATCTGGGCAGCGGCGCCACCGTCGGCTTGCTTTGGGCCGTACTGTCCGGCCTGCTGTTTTCCCTGCTGTCGCTGACCAACCGCGCCAGTTCCGGGCGCATCCCGGCGGTGCAGGCGGCGCTGTGCCAGAACGTCGTCGTGGCATTGTGTCTGTTGCCGGTCGCGGCGCCGCATTTGAGTCAGGTTCGAGCGCTGGACTGGTTGTGGATCGCCCTGCTCGGAGTGTTCTGCACGGGCGTGGCGCACAGCCTGTTCGTCGCCAGTCTGGCGGTGATCAAGGCGCGCACGGCGGCAGTGGTGTTCGCCATGGAGCCAGTCTACGGCATCACCCTCGCCTGGCTGCTGTTCAGTGAAACCCCGACCCTGCGGATGCTCATCGGTGGCGCGTTGATCATCGTCGCGATTGTGGTGTCGGCGCGGATGTCAGGCGGCAGCGACAAGACAACCGTCGCCGCCGAGGCCGCCTCTCACTGAGTGCGGTCGTTGTGGCCGAGGTCGCGGTCAGGATCGATCTGATCGCGCACTCGCTGTTTCAATACCTTGGCCTCGGGAAAACCACCGTCGGCCTTGCGCTCCCAGATCTGCACACCCGCACAAGTGATGTAAAACACCCCGCCGGTGCCCGGTACCAATGACACCTTTCCCAAGTCATCAGCGAAGGTGCTGAGCAGTTCCTGAGCCAGCCACGCCGCGCGCAGCAGCCACTGGCATTGAGTGCAATAAGTGATGACAACTTCGGCTTTGGCGACGGTCATGATCGCTGAAACTCCTGAGACAGAGGGCGCCGCTATAATAGCCGGCTTTACCGCTTGCCCCGAGACTCACAATGCGCCGTTTGCTGTTCTGCCTGCTGCTTGGTTTCCTTCCCCTGCTGGTTCTCGCCAGTGAGGCGCCACGACCGAAAGTCGGCCTGGTGCTGTCCGGCGGCGCTGCGCGCGGGCTGGCGCACATCGGCGTGCTCAAGGCGCTGGAAGAACAAGGCATCAGGATCGACGCGATTGCCGGCACCAGCATGGGCGCGGTGGTCGGTGGGCTGTACGCCTCGGGCTACAAGATCGATGAACTGGAAAAACTCGCCCTGAGCATCGACTGGCAAGCGGCGCTGTCCGACGCGCCGCCGCGTGAGGACGTGCCATTTCGACGCAAGCAGGACGACCGCGACTTTCTGGTGAAGCAGAAACTCAGCTTCCGCGACGACGGCAGCCTCGGCCTGCCATTGGGGGTGATTCAGGGGCAGAACCTCGCACTGCTGCTGGAAAGCCTGTTGGCCCACACCAGCGACACCCGCGACTTCGACAAACTGCCGATCCCGTTTCGCGCCGTGACCACCGACATCGCCAATGGCGAGAAAGTGGTGTTTCGCAAAGGCCACCTGCCGCAGGTGATCCGCGCGAGCATGTCCATCCCCGCAGTGTTCGCCCCGGTCGAGCTTGATGGCCGGTTGTTGGTGGACGGCGGCATGACCGACAACATCCCGCTGGATGTCGCGCGGGAAATGGGCGTCGACATCGCCATCGTCGTCGATATCGGCACACCGCTGCGCAATCGCAAGCAGTTGACTACCGTGGTGGACGTGCTCAATCAGTCGATCACCCTGATGACCCGGCGCAACTCCGAAGAACAACTGGCGACGCTGCATGCCAATGACGTGTTGATCCAGCCTGCGCTGGCCGCGTTCGGCGTGACCGATTTCGGCAAGGCTCAAGAGATGATCGACGCCGGTTATCGCGCCACGCGGATCCTCGATGCGCGGCTGGCGCAGCTGAAGCCGACTCAAACCCAGGACGCGGAATTGAACGCCGCCCGCCAGCCTGGGCAACGCACGCCGATCATTACCGGGATCCGCATCGAAAATGACTCGAAAGTCGACGATGACGTGATTCGCTATTACATCCGCCAACCGATCGGCGCGCCGCTGGACCTGGGCCGCCTGCATTCGGACATGGGCACGCTGTACGGCCTCGATTACTTCGATCAAGTGCGTTACCGCGTGGTGCACAAAGGCCAGGATCACACCTTGGTCATCAGTGCCAGCGGCAAGCGCAGCGGCACCGATTACTTGCGGGTAGGCCTCAATCTGTCGGACGACATGCGCGGCGACAGTGCTTTCAACCTTGGTGCGAGCTATCGCGTCAACGGCATCAACCGCCTCGGCGCGGAATGGCTGACCCGCGCGCAGATCGGCGACAAGCAAGAGCTGTACAGCGAGTTCTATCAACCGCTGGATGTCGGCTCACGTTACTTCGTCGCGCCCTACGGGTCGTTCGAGGCGCAGAACGTCGACTCAGTCCTGGATAATGATCCAATCGCGCAGTATCGGGTCGAGCGCTACGGCTTCGGCCTCAATCTTGGGCGGCAGATCGGCAACAACGGTGAAGTGCGACTCGGCGTCGGCCAGGCCTGGGGCAAGGCTGACGTGCGCATCGGTGATCAGGATCTGCCGAGCGAGAGCTTCAACGAAGGCTTCTATACCGTGAAGTATTCCTACGACTCGCTGGACAACGTCTACTTTCCGCACGAGGGCAAGGATGTCAGCCTGACCTTCGCCCAGTTCGAACCGGGCCTGGGTTCAGACAATCGCTATCGCCAATGGGAACTGAATTTCGACAAGGCCATGAGCCATGGGCCCGACACGCTGATTCTCGGCGGGCGCTACGGTCGGACGCTGGACGATGCCAATGTGGTGACCTCAAGCTTCCTGCTCGGCGGCGCGCGGCAGTTGTCGGGGTTCCGTGAGGATGCGCTGTCCGGGCAGAACGTCAGCCTGATGCGCGCGGTGTACTACCGCCGCCTGACGCCGCGCTCGTACCTGCCGCTGGACTTCCCGCTGTACGCCGGGGCCTCGCTGGAACGCGGTCGGGCGTGGAACAACGACAATGAATTCGACAGCGGCTACATCAATGCCGCGAGCGTGTTTATCGGCTTCGACACGCCGCTGGGGCCGTTGAACTTCACTTATGGCTTGAATGATGCGGATGAGCAGGCGGTTTACCTGAATCTGGGGCAGACGTTCTGACGCCTACGCGAGCAGGCTCGCTCCCCACAGGGAAAGCACATTCCATTGTGGGAGCGAGCCTGCTCGCGAAAGCGGTCTCGGATGAACACGAAATCCGTTAGCGCTCAGCGAATCCCCGCCAACAACGTCCTCGCGGTTTGCTTCAACGGCTCATCCCCTTCCCTGAGCAATTCATTGAGCAAGGCGATCGCACTGTCGATGTCGCCGTCGTCGATGCAGGTTTGTGCCTGTTCGAGCTTGCCGGCGGCCTCGGTGTCGGTGTCGGTGGACTCGGGTGGTTGCAGATCCAAGGGTTCCAGCACCAGTGACGACTCGGGATCGCCGAACTCATTGAGGAAGTCATCGTCGAGCGGCTGAGCGTCGGGTTCGGGGATCCATTCAAGTTCGGCTTCTTCGCCAGACGCAGCCTGTGGCAGTTCAAAATCGACGGGGAGCACTGACAGGCTGGTGCCCAGTGCCGGATCATCGACCGGCGGTGACGCGGCATCAGTGCGGCTATCGTTCAGATCCCAATTTGAATCCATCGACAGCTCGCCCAGATTCAATTCGAAATCATCCTCGAGAGCGCCGGGCGACGCTGCAAGCGGCGCGGCTGCGGTCGCTGCCAAGGCCACGGGCAATTCGGGCGCGATTGGCGTTGCCGCAAATGCCGCCGGTGCGGCGCCTGCCAGTTTGGGATGGCGAGTGCGGGTTTCAATCAGTTCGCGCTCATCGACGCCAAGCGCACGCAGGCGGCTTTCCTGCTGTTCGTAAGCGGCGCTGTCACCCTGGCGCCCAAGAACCTCCAGCAACTGCAAACCGAGATCGGTGCGTTCTGGCTCCTTGTGCAAAGCATCGCGCAGTAGCCCGGCCGCTTCGCTGAGTCGGCCGTAGGCCAGATAGATGCCCACCGCCTCCAGCACATCGCCGGCACCGGGTTCGTCGCGATGATCGGCGCCCACGTGCGCACCGACAGATTGTTGAAGCTCGGGCTCGTCGACGTCTTCTTCGGCGCTCACAGGCAATAGCGGCGTCGGCGTGCCATCTGCTGTGGAACGTTGCTGACGGCGGCGTATGAGCAACGCTGCCAGCACGCCCAGCAGCAATATCAGTCCGCCGAGCAGCGGCCAATTCACGCCATCGTCTGCCGCCTCGACCGGGGCTGAAACAGCGGCCGGAGCCGGCGCGACCACAGGTGCTGGCGGCGCTTTCTGCACTTCGGCCAGACGGGTTTGCAACTCCTCGATCTGCTTCTTGCCGTCGGCTATTTGCACTTGCTGCTCTTGCAATCTGAGGTTCTGTTCGTCGAGGGTCTTTTGCAGTTGCTGGGTGAGCAGCACGCTGGCGGCCAGTTGCTCGGCCTGCGCATCGTTCGCAGGTGCCGCCGGCGTTGGCGGCACAGGCGCCGCAGCGCGTTTGCCCTGGGCCGCCTGGGGCGGCGCGGTAACCGGTTCGACAGCTGGAAATTCGGAGGATTGCGGGCGCGGATCCGGCTCGTCGGTGGCGGGCACAATGCCCGGCGAACCCGGCGGGTCGATCAGCACCGTGTACTCGCGCAGCAGACGGCCGTTGGGCTGATCGAGCTGAACGAGGAAATTCAGGAAAGGTTCGTTGACCGGTTTGCCGGACGTCACCCGGATCATCTGGCGGCTGCCGCGCAGGATCGGAGTGAATTTGAGATCATTGAGAAAGAACACCCGCTCGACGCCGGCCCGGCCGAATTCATCCGCCGAAGCCAGGCTGGCCGAGAGATCGTTTTGCGTCAACGTGCCGACATCGACCAGAGCGATGTCGGCCTTGAACGGCTGATTGAGGGCTGAGTGAACAGTGATTTCGCCCAACCCCAACGCCATCGACCAGGTCGAATGGCTGAATACGCCAGCGAGCAGCAGCCATTTGGCGCCCCCGCGCAGCACGTGCCGACTTGCGAGCATGAGCATCCCTTAAATAAGCAAAACCGGTTTCTATGCGTTCGCACATCCGGTACGAACACGATATTGCCCAGTAGTTCTTATAGTCGGCTCAGCGCAATCTCTCAAAAAATCGCCACCGGGATGTGCCTCAAGATTTTTCCAGGTTGGCCAGAATGTGCCCGTGCACACGCATGCACACCTTCAAATCCGCCTCATCGACGCCCTCGAACAATTCGTGGCGCAGTTGCGTGGCAATGGTTTCGATTTGTTCGATCAGAGGCAAGGCAGGTGCGCAGAGCACGATTTTTTTCGCCCGACGGTCTTCCATCACTGACTGACGTTGCACCAGTCCCTGGTTTTCCAGACTATCAAGCAAGCGCGCCAGGGTCGGGCCTTCGACGCCGACACTCTGGGCCAGTTCGCGTTGGGTCGGTGCCTCTTCAAAACGCGCCAGATGCAGCAGCACCAGCCAGCGCGCCTGTGAAAGGCCCAGCCCGGCGAGACGACGATCCAGTTCGGCACGCCACCCACGGGACATCTGGGCCAGTTGCATACCAAAGCGATGTTGATCGGTTAACGGCATAAAACACTCACGGTTAGACTGAAATACGGAAAATCTAATTATTAGTCAGCTAAGCATGGGCGGCAGTTATAGGCAAGAGTCGCTCTGTACTGAATCGTTACAACTGTACGGGGCTTGGCGCATACGTCGTTTCACATCTCGAATTCAGACTGCAAAGCCGCACGCACGCAATACAGCACGCCTTCCGGTACTCGCCCGGCAAACAGCTCAACCACTTCAGCGACGGACGGCAACTCGCCCTCCCCGTCGAGGAACGCGTCCTGCACTTCGCCCATCAGCTCTTCTGGCAAATCCAGCGCCTGCTCCAGCGACAATTGCTGCTTGCCGATGGCTTCGGCGAGCATTGCGTAGACGTTCTTCTCCGAGCATTGCAACTGCCCGGCGATCTGCAGCGGGGTCATGCCGGCGCGGGCCAGGGTGATCAGCTCGTGACGGACATCGGCGACCACCTTCGGCGCCTCCGCCTCGCCGCCGAGCACTTCGAGGAAGGCTTCGCCATAGCGTTCCAGCTTGCGCGCGCCGACGCCGCTGACTCGGGCCATTTCCGCCAGCGAGGTCGGTTGGCTGCGGAGCATTTCCAATAGCGTCGAGTCAGGGAAGATGACATATGGCGGCACGCCGTGTTCTTCGGCCAATTTGCGCCGCAGTGCGCGCAAGGCTTCCCACTGTTCGCGCTCCTCGCCGCGCACCAGTTGGCTGGCCTGGCTCTTGCTGCCGGTTTTGGCGGTGACTTGCGGTTTCAGGTCGCGGCGCAGTTCCAGCGTCACTTCGCCTTTGAGCAGCGGCCGGCAACTGTCATTAAGACGCAGACCGCCATAACCCTCGTGGTCGACATCGGCCAACCCACGTGCCACCAATTGGCGAAACAGCGAGCGCCACTCGCTCTCGCTCAACGCCTTGCCAACGCCGAACACCGACAGGTGCTGATGGCCAAAGCTGCGCACCTTTTCGTTGTCCTTGCCCAGCAACACGTCGACCAGATGACCGACGCCATAGCGCTGGCCGGTGCGGAAAATCGCCGACAAGGCCTGACGTGCAGGCTCGGTGGCGTCCCAGGTCTGCACGCCGTCGACACAGTTGTCGCAATGCCCGCACGGCTCAGGCATGTCCTCATCGAAATAGGCCAGCAACGCCTGCCGGCGGCAGCGGGTTTCTTCGCACAGCGAGAGCATGGCGTCGAGCTTGTGCTGCTCCAGACGCTTGTGCCGCTCGTCGCCTTCAGAGTTCTGCAGCATCTGCTTGAGCATCACCACGTCTTGCAGACCGTAAGCCATCCACGCATCCGCCGGCAGCCCGTCACGGCCGCCGCGCCCGGTTTCCTGGTAATACGCCTCAAGGGATTTCGGCAGATCGAGGTGCGCGACAAAGCGCACGTTGGGCTTGTCGATGCCCATGCCGAACGCCACGGTGGCGACCATGATCAGGCCTTCCTCGTTGAGGAAGCGCTTCTGGTGATAGGCGCGCAGATCATTGGGCAGACCGGCGTGATACGGCAGCGCCGGGAAGCCCTGCTCGCTGAGGAACGCCGCAACTTCTTCGACCTTCTTGCGCGACAGGCAATAAACGATGCCGGCATCGCTGCGCCGTTCGGCGAGGAACGCCAGCAACTGTTTGCGCGGCTGCTCCTTGGGCACGATGCGATAGAAGATGTTTGGGCGGTCGAAGCTCGACAGGAAGCGCTCGGCGTTCTGCAGGTGCAGGCGATCGACAATTTCTTCGCGGGTGCGCTTGTCGGCGGTCGCGGTGAGGGCAATGCGCGGAACGTTGGGGAACAGCTCAGCCAATTGACCCAGTTGCAGGTATTCGCGGCGGAAATCGTGGCCCCATTGCGATACGCAATGCGCTTCGTCGATGGCGAACAAGGCGATTTCCAGGCTTTGCAGGAATGCCAGCATGCGCGGCTGCACCAAGCGCTCGGGCGCCAGATAGAGCATTTTCACTTCACCGCGTTTGATCCGCAGAGCGAGATCGCGCTGCTGCTCGGCACTCAGCGTGGAGTTCAGCGCAGCGGCGGCCACGCCCAGTTCTTCGAGGGTGGCGACCTGATCGTCCATCAGCGCGATCAACGGCGACACGACCACCGCCAGACCTTCACGCAACAGCGCCGGCACCTGGAAGCACAACGACTTGCCGCCACCGGTAGGCATCAGCACCAGCGCATCACCGCCGCTGGCCACGCGCTCAATGATCGCACCCTGACGGCCACGGAAACTGTCGTAGCCGAAGATGTCCTTGAGGACGCGTTGAGCCTGTTCGAGCATAAAAACTCCAAAAATCTACCGATACATCCCTGCTCAGGCTGGTTCAGAGCAGCTTCGGCTGCTTAAACAAAACGTAAGAACACATTGCATGACCAGCGCAGCGCCGGCAGGGATCGCAAAACGCGGCAGTATACCCGAGGCCTTCGCCGCAGAGGGTGCCGCTGAGAAGACACCTGATAAACCTGCCACATACAAAACCCTGTGGGAGCGAGCCTGCTCGCGAAAGCGGCCTGTCAGTCGATGTAAAAGTGCCTGATCCACCGCCTTCGCGAGCAGGCTCGCTCCCACAGGGTTATTCATCTTTCCAGTAAGGCCGGTAATTCGGGCAAATCTGCCAAGCGGCTGGCTAGAGCGCGCAAGAAGGCCTAGAATTCCCGCATTGTTTATTCCCCAAGGTAGCCCCGTAATGTCCTTCGCTGAGCAACTGACCCGCCTGCAAGTCTTCCTCGACGCCGACGAGCTGCACGACGAGGCGCTGGATTACGTCGCCGCCCACGGTTACCTGACCGCGCTGTCGATCTGCTCCGAAGACGTTCCGGAGCGCGAGTGGATCGACGCGCTGTTCGCCGAAGAGCCGCATTACACCGACGAAGCCCAGCGTGCCGAAATCGAAGCCACGCTGATCGGCCTCAAGGCGCACATCGCTCGCCAACTGGCCTCGGATGAAGAATTCGAATTGCCGTGCGAACTGGATCTGGGCGAAGAGCCGGACGACTCCGAACTGCGCGGCTGGTGCATCGGTTTCATGGAAGGCGTGTTCCTGTGCGAAGCGGCCTGGTTCGAAACCGCCGAAGAAGAAGTCAGCGAAATGCTCCTGCCGATCATGGTCGGTTCCGGCCTGTTCGACGAGCAGCCTGAATTCGAAGACATCGCCAAGGACGCCAACCTGATGGACGACATGATCGTTCAGATCCCGGAAGCCCTGACCGCGCTGTACCTGCTGTGCCAGGCCCCCGACGAAAAACCGGCGATCCTCAAGCCTCGTCATCACTAAGAACCGGCCTATGGACAACCCCATAGGCAACCGCCCCCTGATGTTGCGCTACGTCCTGCTGGCCATCGGCTGGCTGAGCGTCGCATTGGGGGTGATCGGCATCTTCCTGCCGGTCCTGCCCACCACCCCCTTCCTCCTGCTCGCCGCGGCCTGCTTCGCGCGCAGCTCTCCGCGCTTCTATCGCTGGCTGGTCGAACACCCACGCCTCGGGCCATGGATCCGCGACTACCTCGAGGGCAACGGCATCCCGCTCAAAGGCAAGGTCTACGCGATCGGGCTGATGTGGGTGAGCATCCTGTTCTCATGTTATCTGGTGCCGCTGGTTTGGGCGCGTGGGTTCATGCTGACCAGTGCGGTGCTGGTGACGGTTTATATTTTGCGGCAGAAGACCTTGAAAAAACGCTGATCGCCCCACCGTCGGCAGCACAACCGTTCATCCGATATCCGTCCGCACCTGTCAGAGTTGACAGGTGCACGCTTTAACGTCGCATGCTTAATTCTTCCGTATCGGCGCTGACAGCCCAGGTAAGCGCCCCGTGTGGAAGGCGAAAATTCATGAACAGCTCACAATACCTGATATTCCCTCCTGCGCCGCGTTCCGGTATCGGTGTGCTGGCCCTCTATCCGCCGCAACCACTCCTGCACAAGCTGCAAACTGACAAGAGCTACGGTATCAACATCGCCATGGCTGCTCAGAACATTAACGGATTGGGCTTCCGTCTCCCGGAGTATCTGTCTCAAGGCATTGGTGACCATATCAAAGTCTTCATCGATAAACCCGATGTCACTAACCCTTTGTCCGTGATTGATTTCATCCTTACGGAGGAGGATTTTGAGGCCGATGGAAAGATTCCTAAAACCGTACTTTTTTACATTTCAGCTGAAATCCTCGAGGAGAAATTCCTGCCGTTTACAGACGTCAGGCTGGATTGCTGGATGATAGTCACAAGACCGAGCGGCAACCCATCGGAATCGCCACACGCACAGCTCTGGTTCAAATACCCCGCACCCGGCGAGGCGGACACTGATGGTGGAAAGTCCCTCAATCAGGGCCTCAAGCTGCCGCTCGCATCGGAAAGCATCGTCGATCAGAACGTCATCGACGCAGGCATGGATGTCACGGTCAAGCATTACTTCAATCAGCAGATCGGTGATACGGTCGTGCTGACATTTGGTTCGCTTCGGCTGGACTTCGTCGTGACTGACGCCTCGGCCGACATCGTTTTCAAGCTGACGTCTGACTTACTTGGCAAATTGCAACAAACCAGCAATCTGGTGGTGCGCTGGAGCGTCTATGACGTTGTCGAGAACTCCAGTGGTTTTTCGGAACCGCTCATTCTGCCGTTCAAGCCCGGAATAACTTTGTTGGCCGCGCCGATTTTCGAGCAGTCCGATGGCGACGACGTTCTACACCATGACTGGCTTGCAGGCGGCCCGACGAACATTCTCCTGACGGGCAGTTTTGCGATCAACGATGTGATCGACCTGACACTGGAAGGATTCACCCGAAACAACGTGCCAGTCACTCATACCTATTCTTTAACGGTGACCGTCGCCAGCAAGACACTGAACTTTCCCGTGGAAAATTTCCGCATTCAAAATGTGATAGGTGGAAGTTTACGGGCAACCTATATCCTGACCAGAGCAGGTCAGCCCAAGCTCTCCAAACCTGCTGACGTAACCGTTGCGGGTAAATCGTTGCCACTGGGAGCGCCGGAGGTCACCCCACTGGTGGAAGGCGAACTGGCGGTCGATACTGCCAAAGCACTAATAAATGTCGCCAGCTTCTGGCCCTTGAAACAAGGGGCAGAGGTCAAGCTGCACTGGCAGACCACAGACATCAATGGCAAGTTGGTACAGTTCACTTGGGGACAGCTGGTAACCGATCCTTCAAAGCCCATCGTTTTCGAGGCCGAGAACGAGTACATCAAGCCCTACGCCAGCGCGAGACTGGCCGTGCAGGCCACCATCACCAATCCCGGCGAAAGTGAAGTCTTTTCCGATATCGCGCAGTTGAAGATCGGCGATCCCAAGGAGCTTGTCCTCACGCCGCCTTCACTGGTATCACCTTTCACTAATCCGCTTGATCCCTTGGCAGCGCTGCCGGGCATGCTCGTGGAGTATCTCGATGCCACGACCGAAAAAGTCCGTCTGGTATGCACACCACTGCCTCTGGGATTTGATCGCTTCCCGCTGGTAGATCTGGATTCGGCCAAACAAGCCCGCTTTCCGTTCGACAGGCGCCTCATTGTGGCGCTTCACGGTGAAACCGTGCGATTCAAATTCAACCTGAATCAGGACGGCAAGAAAATCGGATCATCTCCGGAAACAGAGATTTCTTTCAAACTGATCGCTGATCAGGATCCCAGGTTTCCGCGACCGCGAATCATCGGCATTGATAACGCAATACTGGACGTAAAAAAACTGACCAGCGCAGACAAATTGGCGGTCAACCTCTGGCACGGACAACGGCCGGGCCAGAGCATGACGCTGGTGCTGATCGGCATCGACAGCACAAACAACCCTGTCCGCCACGTCATCATCAACGCGGAGGCGAGCGTCACCAGCGCCGGGCTGATACGGGAACTGTCAACGCCGACGCTGGAAGTGTTGAGAAATCTCAAAAGCGGCAGTACGGCGACATTGATATTTTCCGTGCGCCTGGGGTTGCGCGGCAATCCAGTGGAATTTCCCCACCAGACCTATCAGATCGAATCTCTGGTTGAGCTGCAGCCGGTCATCACACTGATTAAGGACTCGCAGAACAGGGAGATTCCGCATAGCGACCTGACGGTTGATCCGAATGTCACGGTCGAGGGAACTGCGAGCGTAGAACAGCAGGTTGAAGTTCTGGTGAATGGCGAGTCGGTGGAGACGTTGACCACAGACAAGGACGGCAAATTCTCAGTGCTACTGAAGGGGCTCGTTGTCGATGTACTGACAATCGTGCAGATTCGGGCGCTCTATGGTGAAGGTCTGCTCTCTCCTTTGCGTTCGTTCACGCTACGCAAAGCGCTGCAAGTCAACAATAGCGCCATGGCCCTGCATGGACCGAGAGTTTATGCATGGCCCCACAGTGCGGACTTTCCAGGTAACACTCAAATCCGTGCTGCTGTCCCGTCTACCGGCGTTCCCCCGATCACTTACAGAAGCAGTAATTCGAACGTGGCCCATGTTGACGGCAACGGGAAAGTCACCGGTATGCGTAACGGCAATACCTACATCACGGTGCAAGACCGATTCAGCTCATTTTCATACAACGTTGATGTTCGGAATATCTACCAGCTGTCCGTGTCTGGGTATGCAATGAACCATTACCAGGCAGTAAATTGGATGAACAGTGTTTATGGTTCAGTTCCTTTAAACAATTATTTTAATAGCATGTACGCTGTCTATGGCAAAGACCATAACTGGCCGCTAGCTTCTGGCTGGATAACATGGATGTGCACCGGCGCTGCATGTGGGCACAATCAGGGGGGTTACTACGTTTGGCGAGGCGGCGGATATCTCTGCCGTAACGACTTGAGCATCGGATATTGGGCATGGTGCCTCAGACCTTATTGACAACTGTGCCGTGCCATTGCTGCTGAGCAGCAGATCATGCTCGGGAAGTTGGCGGTGAATCGGATTCTGGATAATTGGGGCTGTCGGCGTGAGCTTGTGTCAAACACCGGCTGATTGTCCGGTGCCATCTCTGGCCCCTTTGCGAGCAGGCTCGCTCCCACATTGAAGTGCATTCCACCGTGGGAGCGAGCCTGCTCGCGAAGACTGACGTGTGAGCAACGCAGTACCATCAGGCAGAAAAAAACCGCCGTCCCTATGAGCTGGACGGCGGTTTTTTTGTTTCAGACGGCGCTTACACCGTATCCACCTTCAACGAATGATCATTAAGCATCCCGTTGATGATCGTCGCCGTGTCATGCCCCCCAGCCACCATGCCGCCCGCCCCCGGTGTCACGCCGTAATGGCTGGCGAGGTTGACGCCGGCGAGGTCGATGGTCTGGTTCGGCGTGCCGCCGGCCATGGCGCTGACGTCGATGCTGGTCATCACCGAGGCGCCGCTGCCGCTGACGGTGAAGTGCAGATAGTCGTCCAGCGACGCGGTACTGGTGTTTTCGCCTTGCAGCAGTTGCGACAGGTCGAGCTTGTCGGTACCGGGGGTGAAGTCGGTGATCAGGTCGTGACCGCTGTTGCCCTTGAGCCATTGGAAGGTGTCAGCCCCTGCCCCGCCTGTCAGCGTATTGTTGCCCATGCCACCGATCAGCAAGTCATCGCCAGCACCACCATTGAGGAAGTCGTTGCCGAGGCCGCCGTTGATCACGTTGTTGTTGCCGTCGCCGGTGAGGCTGTCGTTGAAGTTCGAGCCGATCAGGTTTTCGATACCGGTCAAGGTGTCAGTGCCGGCGCCGAGGGTGTTCTGCGCACCGAGCAGGCCGAGATTGACGGTGACGGCGGCCGTGGCGTGGGCGTAGCTGGCGGTGTCGCTGCCAGTGCCGCCGTCGAGCAGGTCATTGCCGGCACCGCTGTAGAGCAAGTCGTTGCCGCCGTCGCCGTGCATTTCGTTGTTGCCGGAGCCTGCGCTGAGCACGTCGTTGCCTTCGCCGGCGTTGATCACATTGTTGCCGCTGCCCGCTACCAACACATCGTCGCCAGCAGTGCCGGTGAGGGTGTGGCCGTCCTGATAGCTGATGCTGACGTTGGCCGTGTCGCTGCCGCCGTGGTTGTCGTTGGCGGTGTAGGTGCCGTGGTAGTCCGGCGTGATGTCGTGGGCCCCCGCATAATTGAGGGTCATGGTCAGTTGGTAGTTTTCCGCGGCGTTCGGGTTGCCGCCACCATTACCAATGTTGGTGATGTGGATCTGGTAGACGCCGTCCGCCGAGGCGCTGAGGGTCTGGCCGTCCGCCAGCGCCATCCAGGCACCGCCGTTGAGCGAATACTCCATGCTGATCTTACCGGCACCCAGATTGTGATCCAGATTGAGGGTTTCGCCCTGACGCAGATTGACGGTAATGCGGTCTTCATCGTTGGCATTGCTGTTGCTCACCATGCCCAGATAACCGCTGACCACCAGCACGGCGGTCATGGTCGCGGCATTGGCGCTGAAGGCGCTGCGCACGTTGGCCAGGTTCTGGTTGGCCGCATTATTGTTCTGCCCAGTGAAACCGATCAGGCCGGTACCGGTGAAGTCCGCCGCTTTCGAAACCCAACCGATGTTGAAGCTGGTTGGCGTGGCGTTGAGGGTGTCGCCGTTCGGATCGCTGTCATTGGCCAGCAGCAGCTCACCCGGCACCACGATGTTGCCCGAGAGCACGTTGGTGATGACGTGATCGTCCATCGCCACTGGCGGCGCGTTGGGGATCACTTTCACCGTCAGGGTGGAGCTGGCCAGATCGCCGTCGTTGTCGCTGACGGTGAAGCCGATGTTTTCGGTGATGACCACGGCGGTGGTTTTCTGCGAGGTGTAGCTGTATTCGCCGGTATCGAGGTTGACCACCAGCGTGCCGCTGTTGTTGGTGGCGATACTGACGGTGTTGTTGGCGGTATTGAAAGTGCCGTGGTTGACGCCGCCGCTCGCGGTCAACGAACCCTGGCCACTGAGGGCTTTCGGATCGTAGGTGTAGGTGGTGCCGTCGACCACGATCGACTTGATGAAACCGCCATCGGCACCGAACGAGCCGCCCTCGCCCAGCAGCGAACCGGTGACCGGCGCGCCCTGCACGGTGCCGGACAGCACCGAGTTGAGCTGGTTGAGATCGGTGACCACCACCGCATTGGTATTGGTGTGGTTGATGCCGTCGTAGGCCAGCGGATCGAGGTTGGCGTTGCTCACGCCACTGCCCAGACCGATTGCATAGTTCTTGATGTTGTTGGCGTCGAGGAAGTTTTTCAGCGCGGCTTCGTCAGCCGTGCCGATGTCGCCCTCGTTAGGCTTGCCGTCGGAGAAGAAGTAGCCGACGTTCTGTGCCCCGGTGAGTTTGCCGGAGGTGTCGAACGCGGTCTGCATCACCGCCACGGCGGCATCGTAGTTGGTGCCGCCGCCGGCGTTGAGGCCGGCGAGCAATGTCTTGGCAGTAGCGACATCGACCCACACCGTGGTGCGGTCGGCGGCATTGCTGCTGAACGTCACCAACTGCACTTTCACATCGCCCAGATCATCGTACTTGTCGAGCAAGGCGCCAATGGCCTGCTTGGCCAGTGCCAGCCGCGACAGGCCCGGCACGCCAGAGGGATCGGCCATGCTGCCGGAGATGTCGAGGACGATGAGGATGTTGGAATCGATCTCCACTGCGGTAACCGAGCGATCCGAGGCAACGGCTTTCGGCACATCGTCGACGATGTTCACCACAAGCGTGCTGGTGGTGCTGTTGCCCAGCGCATCGGTGGCTTTGTAGGTGAACGTTTCGCTGAGGGTGTTCGGCCCGTCGTTGGCGTTCGGCGCGGTTTTTGGTGCCGAGGTCAGCGTGTAGGTGTAGGTGCCGTCAGCGTTGAGCTGAAGTTGCCCGTAGCTGCCGGTGGCGTTGCCGACCAGGGTGTAAGTGATCGCGCCGCTGCCGCCACTGACCGAACCGACCAGCGTGCCGCTGGCGGTTTCGCCGGTGTTGCCCGGTTCGCTGCCGGTGACTGTGCCGGGGGCGAGATCCTGGCCATCCTTGCTCAGGTCGAGGGCTTTTTCGTAGACCGTCACATCCTGATCCACCGAGGCGACCAGTTTGCTGTCGGCCACGTTGATGGTCAGCGTTGTGGTGCTTTCGTCGCCATCGCTGTCACGGATGGTGTAGGTGAACGTGTCGGTCGAGCCCGGCGGGCTCACCGAGTTCGGGTTGCTGTGGTAAACCGCGTTGCCCGCCGCGTCGAGGGTCAGGTAGCCGTAGTTGCCGTTGATGTTGCTGTTGAGCCCGCCGCTGGCTGACGTCGCGGTGTTGCTGCCGGCGCGCACGCCAACCACCGTGGCGGCGCCGTCGGCACCGCTGAGGTCATTGCCGAGCACACTGACATTGACCGTGCCGCCCTCCGCCACCGAGCCGGTATCGGCGTTGGCAGTCGGCAGATCGTCGACGATGTTGACGTTGATCTGACCGCTGGCGGTACTGCCATCGGTATCAGTGGCGAGCACGTCGAAGCTCTCACTGAGGCTGTTGGCGCCGTTGGCGTTCGGATGGGCTTCGTTGTCGACCAGCGTGTAGCTGTAGCTGACCAGTCCGGTGGCCGGGTCGTAACCGGTGATGGTGAACGTACTGCCCAATGGCGAGACCACCGATTGCGGCAAACCGGCGGCGACGCCATTGCTGATCACCGCAATGCCGCCGACCGTCAGGGTTTGCAGGCCATCAAGCGCAGTGACGGTGAAGCTGCCGCTTTGGGTCAGCGCCGAGGTGTTGGGGCTGCTGCCGTCGCTGAGGTTTTTCTCGTAGACGGTGATTTCGCCGCCCTTCACATCGAGGCCGTCGAGGCACACCGGGTCGTCGTTGTTATGGATGTTCAGCACCAGGTTGGCGGTGCTGGTGTCGCCGTCCGCGTCGGTGATGGTGTAGGCGAAGGTTTCCGTGCCGTTGCCGCCGCCGTGGAGGTTTTTGAAGTCGGCGTCATTGGCGTCCAGCGTGTAGGTGTAAGTGCCGTTGGCGTTGAGCACCAGGGTGCCGTAAGTGCCAGTGAAAGTACCGGCGGTTACCGGGCCGCTGGCGACGCGGTCGGCGCCCTGCACATCGTTGTCGAGGACGTTGCCGGTCAGGGTCAACTGGTCTTCGGTCGCGTTGGTCGCGTTGCTGTCATTCAGCGCTTTCGGCACGTCATCGACGATGCTCACGACGATTGTGCTGGTGACGACGTTGCCGAGAGAATCGGTGGCCTGATAGGTGAAGGTTTCGCTCAGGCTGTTGGCGCCGTCGTCAGCGTGCGGCGTAGTGGTCGCTGGCGAAGTCAGGGTGTAGGTGTAAGTGCCATTGGCATTGAGGACGATCTGCCCGTAATTGCCGGTGGCGCTGCCGACCAGTGCATAACTGATCGCGCCGACCGCACCGGTGACCGAGCCGACCAGGGTGCCGGAAGCGGTTTCGCCAGTGCTGTTCGGATCGCTGCCGACCACACTGCCCGCTGCCAGATCCTGGCCATCCTGGTTCAGGTCGAGGGCTTTTTCGTAGACGGTGACGTCAGTGTCGCTGACCGCTTTCAGGCAGCTGTTGTAGACATCGATGGTGATCGTCGTGGTGCTTTCGTCACCGTCGGCATCGCGCACGGTGTAGGTGAACACATCCACCGCGCCCGGGCCGTTCACCGTGTTCGGATTGCTGTGATAAACGGCGTTGCCGTTGGCATCAAGCGTGAGGTAGCCGTAGGTGCCGTTGATCTGCGAATTGAGCCCGCCGATGGCCGAAGTCGAGGTGTCAGCACCGGCGCGCACGCCGACCACTGCGCCGGTAATCGCCGGGCCATCCGCGCCGCCGACATCGTTGTTGAGTACGTTGCCGCTGACGGTGCCACCCTCGGCCACCGAAGCCGCGTCCGCATGCGCGGTCGGCAAATCATCAACGATGTTGACGTTGATCTGGCCGCTGGCGGTGCTGCCATCGGTGTCCGTCGCGACGACGTCGAAGTTCTCGGTGAGGCTGTTGGCGCCGTTGGCGGTTGGATGGGCTTCGTTGTCGGCCAGGGTGTAGCTGTAGCTGACCACGCCGGTTGCAGCGTCGAAACCAGTAATCGTCAGCGTGCTGCCCATTGGCGTGGTGATCGATTGCGGGAAGCCTGCGGCCACGCCATTGGTGATCACCGCGATGCCGCCGACTGTGAGGGTCTGCAGACCATCGAGAGCGCTGACGGTGAAAGTGCCGTTCTGGGTCAGCGCCGGGGTGTTGGGGCTGGTGCCGTCGCTGAGGTTTTTTTCGTAGACGGTAAGTTCGCCGCCGTTGACGTCGAGGCCATTGAGCAGCACCGGATCGTCGTTGTTGTGAATCTGCAGAACGAGGTTGGCAGTGCTGGTATCGCCGTCGGCGTCAGTGATGGTGTAGGCGAAGGTCTCTGTGCCGTTACCGCCGCCGGTCAAGGCTTTGAAGTCGGCGTCGCTGGTGTTCAGCGTGTAGGTGTAGGTGCCGTCGGCGTTCAGCATCAACGTGCCGTAAGTACCGGTGAAAGTACCCGGCGTGACTGGGCCGGTCGGTACGCGATCGGCGCCTTGTATGTCGTTGGTGAGGACATTGCCAGTCAGCGTCAGTTGGCTTTCTGAGGCAGTGCCATTGCTGTCATCGTTGGCTTTCGGCAGGTCGTCGACGATGTTGACGTCGAGGGTGCCGGTGGCCGTCGTGCCGTTGTCGTCGACCACCGTGACTGCGAACTGCTCAGGCAGATTATTCGCGCCGTTGGCGTTCGGATGCGCTTCATTGTCAGCCAGGGTGTAGCTGTAACTGACCACGCCGGTTGCAGCGTTGAAACCGGTGATGGTCAGCGTGCTGCCCAGTGGCGTGGTGATCGATTGCGGGAAGCCTGCGGCGACGCCGTTGGTCACTACGGCGATGCCGCCAACGGTCAGCGTGGTGACGCCGTCCAGTGCGGTGATGGTGAACGTGCCGTTTTGCGTCAGCGCGCCAGTGTCCGGGGCGCTGCCGTCGCTGAGGTTTTTTTCGTAAACCGTGAGCTCGCCGCCAGCGACGTTCAGGCCATCGATGATTACTGGATCGTCGTTGTTGTGAATCTGCAGAACCAGATTGGCAGTGCTGGAGTCGCCGTCGGAATCAGTGATGGTGTAGGCGAAGGTCTCTGTGCCGTTGCCGCCGCCGGTCAAGGCTTTGAAATCGGCATCGCTGGTATTCAGGGTGTAGGTGTAGGTGCCGTCGGCGTTCAGAACCAAGGTGCCGTAAGTACCGGTGAAAGTGCCCGGCGTGACCGGTCCGGTGGGTACGCGGTCGGCGCCTTGGATGTCGTTGGTGAGGA
The DNA here is from genome assembly GCF_004307585.1 of Pseudomonas sp. Sample_20. Classification (NCBI taxonomy): domain Bacteria; kingdom Pseudomonadati; phylum Pseudomonadota; class Gammaproteobacteria; order Pseudomonadales; family Pseudomonadaceae; genus Pseudomonas; species Pseudomonas sp. Sample_20. The sequence continues at coordinate 101,046 of NZ_RCOA01000094.1, forward strand.
CGTTGCCGGTCAGGGTCAGCAAGGTTTCCGAGGCAATGCCGTTGGCGTCGTCAAACGCTTTGGGCACGTCGTCGGTGATGTTCACGTCGAGGGTGCCGGTGGCGGTGGTGCCGTTGTCATCGACTACCGTGACGGCGAATTGCTCGGGCAGATTATTGGCGCCGTTGGCGTCCGGATGCGCTTCGTTGTCGGCCAGGGTGTAGCTGTAACTGACTACGCCGGTTGCAGCGTTGAAACCGGTAATCGTCAGCGTGCTGCCCAGTGGTGTGGTGATCGATTGCGGGAAGCCTGCGGCGACGCCATTGGTCACCACGGCGATGCCGCCGACTGTCAGCGTGGTGACGCCGTCCAGCGCGGTGATGGTGAACGTGCCGTTTTGCGTCAGTGCGCCAGTGTCCGGGGCGCTGCCGTCGCTGAGGTTTTTTTCGTAAACCGTGAGCTCGCCGCCAGCGACGTTCAGGCCATCGATGATTACTGGATCGTCGTTGTTGTGAATCTGCAGAACCAGATTGGCAGTGCTGGAGTCGCCGTCGGAATCAGTGATGGTGTAGGCGAAGGTCTCTGTGCCGTTGCCGCCGCCGGTCAAGGCTTTGAAATCGGCATCGCTGGTATTCAGGGTGTAGGTGTAGGTGCCGTCGGCGTTCAGAACCAAGGTGCCGTAAGTACCGGTGAAAGTGCCCGGCGTGACCGGTCCGGTGGGTACGCGGTCGGCGCCTTGGATGTCGTTGGTGAGGACGTTGCCGGTCAGGGTCAGCAAGGTTTCCGAGGCAATGCCGTTGGCGTCGTCAAACGCTTTGGGCACGTCGTCGGTGATGTTCACGTCGAGGGTGCCGGTGGCGCTGTCGCCATTGCTGTCGGTGGCGATCACGGTGAACTGTTCGCTGAGATTGTTCACGCCGTCGCCGGCCGCGTGGGTTTCGTTACCGTTGAGGGTGTAGCTGTAGCTGACCGTGCCAGTGGCCGCGTTGTAACCGGTGATGGTCAGGGTGTTGCCCAGTTGCGTGGTGATCGACTGGGGAAAGCCGATCGGCACGCCGCCAACAATCACGTTGATGCCGCCGATGCTCAGGCTGTTCAAACCATCCGCTGCCGAGACCGTGAAGCTGCCACTTTGCGTCAACGCGTCTGGATTGGCCGCTGTACCGTCAGGCAGATTGGCTTCATTGAGGTTGAGTTCGCCATCCGCCCCATTGAGGCCGTTGAGGATGACCGGATTGTTCACCGGTGGCGGTGGCACCACGACCGGCGCTGGCGTGTCGTCGCCATTGTCGATGTCCGCGTCGCGACGATACTCGGGAAATTCGGGAATGCCATTGAAGCCGGCGGTGGGGAAACCGATGATCGGATCGACTCGGCCGCCGACTTCGGTGAGCAGAACGAAGCTGTGCCCGCCGCCCAGTTCACCGGTATTGCCGGTGGGCGCGTTGGGGCCGGCGGCAGTGGCTTCGGCGGTTCTGCTCGGGTCTTCACCGGCGGCGATGGCTTGCTGGATCTGCTCGACATCGGTCAGTTGCGCCTGGCTCGGGGTCTGCGCTTCGTCGACGTTCACCGGGACAGCCTGGTCGGCCAGCAATTGCCCGGTCATGGTGATGCTGCTGCCCCGGCCGAGGGTCAATTCCTCGCCGTTTTGCAGTTTCACTGCCACCGCGCCTTCCGCGCCGGTGATCAGTTGATCGCCAGCGTACAAACGATCGCCTTCGAACAGCGGACGCTTGATGCCGTCGCTCGCCTGGGCGAACACCTGACCAATGACTTTTGTGACCGTACCAATGAGCGCTGCCATGTGAAATCCTCCGCTGCCGACCACCGTCGGCACTGGTTCGCGAAGCAGCCCATGGCTCAATCGGGTTGCCGGGGGCGACGCTCGCACCCTCGACAGTTCGTTTCGCAGGCCCGGATTGAAACGAATTGTCAGCGCTATCAAGCACTTGCCAACCCTGTTCAATCCATCGACCCACTAGCGCTACGTAACGGTGGTGAATCACCCGAGTGACAAAAATCTGTCGCCCATTCGCCGTTACGCGTCCCTCCCCTTCAGCAGTACTTCGCAGTGTCTCGCAAAGTGAATGGAACTTTCCTCAAGCCTTTTCGAGCTCCATAAAGCGCATAAAACAAAGGCTTTCGAGCTGAACAATGTGCTGCTTTTGAAAAACCGCATAAGTTTTTTTTGGAATAAACCTTATGAAAATTTTTTCTTAGCTACGCTCTAGGATGTTCTTAGCTCTGTTGTTACAAGAGTGAAACGCTTACACCCTAAATTTACGTCAAATATTTGGCGACGGTAACACAACATTGAGATCCAGGGAGATGCACCCATGCGCGTTTTAACCCCCCTCTGCAGCGCGGTTTTGCTGGCCATGGCTTGCACTTCCCAAGCCCAGGCGATGAACCTCACCGAGGCGATTCAGAGCACCATCGCCACCCACCCGGAGCTGGCTTCGCGCGTGGACGCCCGCTTGTCAGCGGATGAACAGGTGAAAGTGGCCAAGGGCGGGTTTTATCCGTCGGTCGATCTGAACGCTGCCTACGGGCGCGGCTACAGCGACAACACCAACACCCGCGCCTTCGGTAATCACAATACCGAAATCCTCAACTACACCCAGTCGGAGCTGCGCTTGCGGCAGATGATCTTCGACGGCTTCAACACCGCCAACGAGGTCGAGCGCACCAAGGGCGTGTCCAATTCGCGCGCCTACTACGCGCAAGGCACCGCACAGGATCTGGCCCTGCGCACCATCGAGGTCTACCTCGAAGTGCTCAAGCGGCGTGAACTGGTGACGCTGGCCAAGAACAACCTGCAGGCGCACTTGCGTGTCAACGATCAGATCGGCCTGCGCACCGAGCGCGGCATCGGCAGCACCGCCGACTCCGATCAATCGGTTGCCCGTCGTGCACTGGCGCAGAACAACCTCGACACCGCCGAAGTCGATCTGGCCGACGCCGAATCGAATTTCTACAGCGTGGTCGGACGCATGCCCGATGAGCTGGAAACCCCGGCCTCGACTCGCGGTGAGATGCCGCCGGACCTGCGTGAAGCGCAGCAGAGCATGGTCGACAACAACCCGTACCTGAAATCGGCCCAGGCTGACGTGCAGTCCGCCGAGAGCCAGTACGAAGTCGCCAAGTCGCCGTTCTACCCGCGCTTCGATGCCGAAGCAGCAGTCGGCGCAAACAACAACGTGCAGGGTGATGAAGGCCACGACAACGAATGGCGTGTCGGTGTGGTGATGAACTACAACCTGTTCCGTGGCGGCAGCGACAAGGCACGCCTGGCCGCGAATGCCCACGACATCAACCAGGCGATGGACATCCGCAACAACGCCCTGCGTCAGCTCAACGAGAACATTCGTCTGGCCTGGAACGCCATGGAAAACGCCAAGAAGCAGACGCCGACCGCTCGCGAATATGCCGAAACCACCAAACGCGTGCGCGCCGCTTATCAGGACCAGTTCGGCCTCGGCCAACGCACCTTGCTCGACCTGCTCGACAGCGAAAACGAGCTGTACAACGCCAACCGTCGCTACACCGAAATCCGCTACACCGAGGAATACTCGATGTACCGCGTGCTGGCGAACATGGGCCAGTTGCTGAGCAAACAACGCGTGGTGCTGCCGGCTGATGCGATTGCCACGACCGAAGTAAAAAACCAGGCGCGCCTGCCGGAACTGAAGTAAACGGTGCAGGAACTGACTTTGCCCTGATCGTTCCCACGCTCTGCGTGGGAATGCCTCAAGGGACGCTCCGCGTCCAGTGACGCGGAGCGTCACGGGCTGCATTCCCACGCAGAGCGTGGGAACGATCCGATAACCGAGCCCGTTCAACAGAGGCAATCACTATGACCAGCATGGAACCCGGCGCCACCGGGGTCGATCCGCGCCTGAGCTTCGACGATCCGTTACTCGACGGTCTGCTGATCCTCTGCAAACTGCATGGCGCCACTGTCAGTCGTGCCAGCCTGAGTGCCGGGCTGCCTCTGAACAAACAACGCCTGAGCCTCGATCTGCTGCCCCGTGCAGCCGCGCGGGCCGGATTGCAGGCGCGGCTGTTGCGCCGTGACCTGAAAGACATTTCACCGCTGAACCTGCCGATTCTGTTGCTGCTCAACGACGGCCGCACTGCCGTGCTGCGGCGCTTCGGCGAGGATGGCAAAGCCCTGCTGCTGCCCAGCGAAGCCGACGGCGGCGAGCAATGGGTCAGCCGCGAAGAACTCAGCGAACACTACAGCGGCCAGGCCTTATTCGCCCGTCCGCGCCACGAACTCGAAGACCTCCGCGCGCCGCTGGTGCCACGGGTAAACGCGTGGTTTCGCGACACTCTCAAACTGTCGAAATGGCTGTACAGCGATGCGATTCTCGCCAGTTTTCTGATCAACCTGCTCGGCCTGATGGTGCCGCTGTTCGTCATGCAGACCTACGATCGCGTGGTGCCCAATCAGGCGACCTCGACGCTGTGGGTGCTGTCGATCGGTTTGCTGATCGGCACCGGTTTTGAACTGGTGCTGCGCGTGGTGCGTGCGCACCTGCTCGACACCGCCGGCAAGAAAACCGACGTGATCCTCTCGGCGACGTTGTTCGAGCGCATCACCGGCATGTCGATGAAAGCGCGGCCGGCGACCATTGGCGGCTTTGCCCAGAGCATTCACGACTTCCAGGGCCTGCGTGAATTTCTCACTGCCGTGACCCTGACCAGCCTGATCGACTTGCCCTTCGTGGTGTTGATGCTGGTAGTGATCGGCCTGCTCGGCGGCTGGCTGGTGGTGATTCCACTGCTGGCGTTTCCGATCACCATCATCTTCGCCATGGCGATTCAGGTGCGCCTGCGTGACACCGTGCAGAAAAGCCTGAGCCTCGGCGCCGAGCGTCAGGCGGTGCTGATCGAAACCCTCGGCGGTCTGGAAACCCTCAAGGCCTGCGGCGCCGAAAGCGAGCGTCAGCACAAATGGGAAAGCACCCACGGCGCCCTCACCCGCCTCGACAGCCATGCGCGCAACCTGTCGGCGCTGGCCACCAACGGCACGCTGTTCATACAGCAGTTTTCCGGGATGGCGACGATTGTGGCCGGGGTCTACAGCATCATCGCCGGCAACCTCAGCGTCGGCGCGCTGGTCGCCACTTACATGCTCGGCAGCCGCGTACTCGCCCCGCTCGGCCAGATCGCCGGGCTGATCACCCGCTACCAGCAAGCGCAACTGACCATGAAAAGCACCGACGCACTGATGGCGCTGCCGCAGGAGCGCGACGGCAAACAACGACCACTGGAACGCACGCAGCTGCAAGGCGCCCTCGACGTCAGCGGCGTGACGTTTCACTACAACGGCCAGAACGCACCGGCGCTGAGCGAAGTCAGCTTCAGCCTGAAAGCCGGCGAGCGGGTCGGCATCATAGGCCGCAGCGGCTCGGGCAAAAGCACGTTGGCGCGGCTGGTCATGGGCTTTTATGAAGCGGAGGAAGGCCAACTGCTGCTCGACGGCCTCGACCTGCGCCAACTGGACGTGGCTGACCTGCGTCAGCAGATCGGTTATGTCGCCCACGACCTGCCGCTGCTGGCTGGCAGCCTGCGCGACAACCTGACCCTGGGCGCGCGTTACATCAGCGATTCACGCATGCTCGAAGTCGCCGAACTGACTGGCGTCACCGAACTGGCCCGACAACACCCGCAAGGCTTCGACCGACCGGTGGGCGAACGCGGACAACTGCTATCCGGCGGCCAACGCCAGGCGGTGTTGCTGGCGCGGGCGTTACTGCTTGATCCGCCGATCATGCTGCTCGACGAACCCACCAGCGCCATGGACAACAGCAGCGAAGATGCACTGCGGCAGAAACTGCATGGCTGGGTGCAAGGCAAAACCCTGCTGCTGGTCACCCACCGCACCTCGATGCTGAGCCTGGTGGACCGGTTGCTGGTACTGGATAACGGCCGGGTCGTCGCTGACGGCCCGAAAGAAGCGGTCATCGATGCACTGCGCAAGGGCCGTGTCGGCTCGGCGGCGGTCTAGGAGTTACGCCATGCCTGCTTCCTCCAATAGCAACAAGCGCGGCTACTTCGACAGTTTCGGCAAAAGCGCCGAAGCCGAGTTCATGCCGGAAACCGCTGGCGCAGCATTGCAGGATTCGCCGCGCAAATCGCGGATCACCGTGTGGCTGGCGGCAGCGCTGCTGATCGCCGCTCTGGTCTGGGCCAAATTTGCCGTGCTCGAAGAAGTCACCATGGGCGAAGGCAAGGCGATTCCGTCGAGCAAGGTTCAGGTAATCCAGAACCTTGAGGGCGGCATCGTCACCGAGATTTTCGTTCGCGAAGGCCAGATGGTCGGCAAGGGCGACACCCTGCTGCGTCTGGATGACACGCGCTTTCGCTCGAACAAGGGCGAGAGCGAGGCCGACCGTTACGCGCTGACCGCACAGGTTGAACGGCTGTCAGCGGAGGCCGAGGGACGCCCCTTCAAACTCTCCGCTGAAGTCATCGCCAAGGCGCCGCAAGTCGCCGAGGACGAGCGCTCGCTGTACGAGCAACGCCAACGCCGCTTGGCCAGTGAACAGCGCACCCTCAGTGAACAACTGCGGCAGAAAACCCAGGAACTGGCGGAGTTTCGTTCCAAGCAAGGCCAGTTCAGCTCCAGCCTCGCGTTGTTGCAGCAAGAGATGAACATGTCGGAACCGCTGGTGAAAACCGGCGCCGTGTCACCAGTGGAAATCCTCAGGCTCAGGCGCAGCGCCGTGGAGATCCGTGGTTCGCTGAACGCCACCACGCTGGCGATTCCCCGGGCCGAATCGGCCATCGCCGAGATCCGCAGCAAGATCGACGAATCCGAGCAGACCTTCCGCTCCGAGGCCGCCAAAGAGCTGAATGAGAAACGCACCGACCTGTCGAAAATCACCGCTTCGAGCATCGCCATCGACGACCGCGTCAGCCGTACCACGGTGACTTCGCCGGTGCGTGGCGTGATCAAGCAGATGAAGGTCAACACCATCGGCGGCGTGGTCCAGCCGGGCAGCGACATGGTTGAAATCGTGCCGCTGGAAGACAACCTGCTGATCGAAGCCAAGGTCCGCCCGCAAGACGTCGCGTTCCTGCATCCGGGCCAGAAAGCCATGGTCAAGTTCAGTGCCTACGACTACACGATTTACGGCGGGCTGAGCGCCAAGCTCGAGCTGATCGGCGCCGATACGATTACCGATGACAAGGGCAACAGCTTCTATCTGATTCAGGTGCGCACCGACAAGAATCACCTGGGCGGCGACGTGAAACCGCTGCTGATCATCCCGGGGATGGTGGCGACAGTGGACATCATTACCGGCGAGAAAAGCGTTTTGGATTACCTGCTCAAACCGGTGCTGAAAGCGCGGACCGAGGCGATGCGTGAGCGTTAGCCAATGATCGTTCCCACGCTCCGCGTGGGAACGATCATCTGTCGCCATGGTTACGCTGGAAGACCTCCTCCCCCATCGCCGCAATCTGCCCTTCGATCAGCGCTTCAAACGGCTTGAGCAACGGCGCAAAAGTCGTCGGCGCTTCGAGGGTTTCCAGTGCCTGAACGATCGCCTCGATCGTCGATAACGCCCCCGGCCCCGGTGCCTTGCGCAAGCGATAGCGCGACACGCCGCCCTCGGTCAGGGTCACCCGTGGTAGCACCGCCAGCAGCGGATTGAGGTGCAGCATCTTGCGTGCCTTGCGCCAGGTGCCGTCCGGGACGACCAGCAACATTGGCTGATCATTTGGCGCGTAAGCCTGCAACGGCTGCGCATCCTCAGCCGGGAACAACAAGCGCGCCTGATAGCCCGGCCGGTTCAACAGTTTCGGCAAATCCTCGAATACCTCACCGACAATCAGCTCGGCATTGCTCAGCCCCAGTGCCGCCAGACGCGCGGTATTGAGCGCGTGACTGACCTCGCTCGGATGCTGCAGCAGCAACACCCGGGTGCGGCTATCGAGGTGCGGAATCAATGGGCACAGGCAATGGGTCTGGGGGCGCAGGCAGCGCGGGCATTGGGCTCGGGACATGGTGGGTTACGCCTGATTCAATTGCGCTTTGAGCAAATCGCGGAAGGTCTGGATCAGCGGCTCACGGCTGCGGCCCCTGCGCATGATCATCGAAAACGGTGCCTGATAACCGAAGGTCGCCGGCAGTAATACACGCAGATCGCCCTTGTCGGCCCAGGCCTGCGCGTAGTGCTCCGGCAGATAACCGATGTAGGCGCCGGAGAGCACCAGAATCAGCTGCGCTTCCATGCTTTCCACGGTCGCGGCGCTGTGTTTGAAACCGTGCCGGGCCAGTTCCGCCTGACTCCAGTAACCGCGCCCGACCATCCGTTGCTGGGTGATGACCTGCTCGGGGATGCGCCGCTCGTTGAACAGCGGGTGACGACTGCTGCAATACAACCAGTGCTGCTCGCGGTACAGCGGCATGTAGACCAGACCGCTCATGCGCGTGGAAAACGCACCGATGGCCAGGTCAAGGCGATTGTCCTGCACGCCGAGTTGCAACTCATATGGACTCATCACCGACAGGTGCAAATGCACCGCCGGGTGTTCCTGACTGTAGGCGCCGATGGCTTCAGCAAACGGCAGGGCCTTGTCGCTGACCGTGGAATCGATCACCCCGAGATTGAGCGTGCCGCGCAGTTCGCCCTTGAGCGCGGCGGCGTATTGCTCGAAGCCTTCAAGCTCGGCGAGCAGGCGCAGGGTTTCCTGATGGAACAGCTCGCCCTTGCTGGTCAGGCTGAAGCCACCGCGCCCGCGATGGCACAGCACCAGTCCGAGCGCGGCTTCGAGCTGGCTCATGTAGGTGCTGATCGCCGAGGTCGACAGGTTGAGTTCCTGCTGCGCATTGGCAAAACCCTGATGACGCACGACGCTGACGAAGATGCGCAACAGTTTCAGGTCGGGTAAAGCGTTGGCCATTTCTGCTCCCAAGGATCGTTCCCACGCTCTGCGTGGGAATGCAGCCCGTGACGCTCTGCGTCACTTGCGAGTACGGCTGGACGCGGAGCGTCCGTGGATGCATTCCCACGCAGAGCATGGGAACGATCAGGTGTGGAAGTCTGGCATTAGTTTAGAAAAATCTGAACTAAGTTTTTGCCCGTAGCGATTCTTCCCCGTCACTACATTTCGCATGATCGGCCCCACAGCGGCGTCCGAACCTGTTCTCCACGGCGCGCCGGCATAAATAAAACAAAGACGATGAGGCCCTACCCGTGGACAAGATTCTTCACCAACCACTGGGCGGCAATGAAATGCCGCGCTTCGGCGGCATCGCCACCATGCTCCGACTTCCCCATGTACCGACCGCTGCCGGCCTCGACGCTGCCTTTGTGGGCGTGCCGCTGGACATCGGCACTTCGCTGCGCCCCGGCACCCGCTTCGGGCCGCGCGATATCCGCACCGAATCGGTGATGATCCGCCCGTACAACATGGCCACCGGCGCCGCGCCGTTCGACTCGCTGTCGGTGGCCGACATCGGTGACGTGGCGATCAACACCTTCAACCTGCTCGACGCCGTGCGCATCATCGAAGAAGCCTACGACAACATCCTCGAGCACAACGTCATCCCGATGACCCTGGGTGGCGACCACACCATCACCCTGCCGATCCTGCGCGCAATCCATAAAAAGCACGGCAAGGTAGGCCTGGTGCACATCGATGCCCACGCTGACGTCAACGATCACATGTTCGGCGAGAAGATCGCCCACGGCACCACATTCCGTCGTGCCGTCGAAGAAGGTCTGCTCGATTGCGACCGCGTGGTGCAGATCGGTTTGCGTGCCCAGGGTTACACCGCCGACGACTTCAACTGGAGCCGCGATCAGGGCTTTCGCGTGGTGCAGGCCGAAGAGTGCTGGCACAAGTCGCTGGCGCCGTTGATGGCGGAAGTACGCGAGAAAGTCGGTGGCGGTCCGGTGTACCTGAGTTTCGACATCGACGGCATCGACCCGGCCTGGGCGCCCGGCACCGGCACCCCGGAAATCGGCGGCCTGACCACCATTCAAGCGATTGAAATCGTCCGTGGCTGCCAAGGCCTCGACCTGATCGGCTGCGATCTGGTAGAAGTCTCGCCCGCTTACGACACCACCGGCAACACCTCGCTGCTGGCCGCCAACCTGCTATACGAAATGCTCTGCGTACTGCCTGGCGTGGTTCATCGCTGAGGGTCGGGTCATGCACGCACGTGATCAGGTTTTGCACGCGGCCGCCGAGTTGGTCGCCGCGTTTGCGCGTAACGATCGCGAAGCCTACTTCGGTGCGTTCAGCGCCGATGCCAGCTTCGTTTTCTACACCCTCGACCAGCCATTGCTGTCGCGCGATGCCTATCAGGCGTTGTGGGACCGCTGGCGTGCCGAGAATGGATTCGAGGTGCTGTCGTGCACCTCGAGCAACGCCTTTGTCAGCCTGCAGGGTGACGTGGCGATTTTCATCCATGACGTGGCCACCGAGCTGCGCATGCAAGGGGAGCAACACTTCAGCCAGGAGCGCGAGACGATTGTTTTCAGAAGACAAGCGTCGAGCCTAGAACAACAAGGCCTATGGCTGGCCTGTCACGAACATTTGTCCGCAATGCCGGAAGGGCTGCCACCCCCTTAGCCAATGGTGACGCTCACGCACGATGAGCGCGCCTGATGATCGGAGCAGATCATGAATAACAACAACAACGAAAAAAGCCTTAGCAGCATCGAAACAAACGGGGTCGAACAGATCCCGGATCATGAGCGCGACGCCCGACCCAGCGACTTGTTTCGCTTGATCTTCGGCGGCGCCAATACGTTTGCCACCGCTGTGCTCGGCAGTTTCCCGGTGCTGTTCGGCCTGTCGTTTCAGGCCGGTGTCTGGGCGATTGTGCTGGGTGTGGTGGTCGGTGCGCTGATCCTCGCGCCGATGGGCCTGTTCGGCCCGCTCAACGGCACCAACAACGCCGTGTCTTCCGGTGCGCACTTCGGCGTGCACGGGCGGATTGTCGGGTCGTTCCTGTCGTTGCTGACGGCGATCGCGTTCTTCTCGCTGTCAGTGTGGAGCTCGGGTGATGCGCTGGTCGGCGGCGCCAAACGCCTCGTCGATTTGCCGGAAACCGACCTGACCCTGGGCCTGGCCTACGGCCTGTTCGCGCTGCTGGTGCTGACCGTGTGCATCTACGGTTTCCGCATCATGCTGTGGGTCAACCGCATCGCCGTGTGGGCCGCGAGCCTGTTGTTCCTGCTCGGCATCTTCGCCTTCGCCCCTGCTTTCGACAGCCAGTACGCCGGCAGCGTGGCGCTGGGTCAGGCCGGGTTCTGGGCGGCATTCATCGGCGCGGCGCTGGTGGCGATGAGCAACCCGATTTCCTTCGGGGCGTTCCTCGGCGACTGGTCGCGCTACATCCCGCGTGAGACGCCGAAGGGCCGGATCATGCTGGCGGTGATCGCCGCGCAACTGGCAACGTTGATCCCATTCCTGTTCGGCCTCGCCACCGCCACCATCGTCGCGATCAAGGCGCCGGACTACATCGCCGCGAACAACTATGTCGGCGGCTTGCTGGCCGTCTCGCCGAGCTGGTTCTTCCTGCCGGTGTGCCTGATTGCGGTGATCGGCGGCATGTCCACCGGCACCACGTCGCTGTATGGCACCGGGCTGGACATGTCCAGCGTGTTCCCGCGCGTGCTGTCCCGGGTCAAGGCGACCTTGCTGATTGGCGTGCTGTCGATCGCCTTCATCTTCATCGGCCGGTTTGCGGCGAACCTGGTGCAAAGCGTGTCGACCTTCGCCGTGCTGATCATCACCTGCACCACCCCATGGATGGTGATCATGATCATCGGCCTGCTGGTACGGCGCGGCTTCTACTGCCCGGATGACCTGCAAGTGTTCACTCGCGGCGAACAGGGCGGACGCTACTGGTTCAACCACGGCTGGAACTGGCGCGGTCTGGGGGCGTGGATTCCGAGCGCGCTGGTCGGCCTGTGCTTCGTCAACCTGCCGGGACAGTTCGTCGGCCCGCTGGGCGAATTGGCCGGTGGCATCGACATCAGTTTGCCGGTGACATTGGGCCTGGCGTCGGTGGTGTATCTGACGCTGTTGCGCTTGTTCCCCGAACCTCGGGAAGTGTTCGGGCCAACGGATGTGCGCAGTGAAGCCGCAATAAAACCTCAACTGCGTCAGGCCGCCTGACACGAATCCCCTGTGGGAGCGAGCCTGCTCGCGAAGACTTCAGCACATCCAACATTGGTGTGACTGACAGACCGCCTTCGCGAGCAGGCTCGCTCCCACAGGAAGCCTTGCAGACCCCATTTGCTTGACCATAAAAAAGACAATCGGAGACACGCCATCATGGCTTTGGATTTATTCGTCGTACTCATTTATGCCGCTGCGATGCTGATTCTCGGCTACTACGGCATGCGCAAGGCCAAGACCCACGAAGACTATCTGGTTGCCGGGCGCAATCTGGGGCCGTCGCTGTACATGGGCACCATGGCAGCGACCGTTCTCGGCGGCGCGTCCACCGTCGGCACTGTGCGTCTGGGCTATGTGCATGGCATTTCCGGTTTCTGGCTGTGCGCGGCACTGGGCTGCGGCATCGTCGCGCTGAACCTGTTCCTCGCCAAGCCTTTGCTGAAACTCAAGGTATTCACCGTCACCCAGGTCCTGGAGAAGCGCTACAACCCGATGGCGCGCACCGCCAGTGCGACGATCATGCTCGCTTACGCGCTGATGATCGGCGTGACCTCGATTCTGGCGATCGGCACCGTGCTGCAAGTGTTGTTCGGTCTGCCCTTCTGGATTTCCGTACTGCTGGGCGGCGGTATCGTGGTGACTTATTCAACGATCGGCGGCATGTGGTCGCTGACCCTGACGGACATCGTCCAGTTCGGCATCCAGACAGTGGGCCTGATGTTCGTGTTGTTGCCGATCTGCCTGTACCGCGTAGGCGGCTGGGATCAATTGGTCGCGCAACTGCCGGCGGCCAGCTTCAACTTCACCAGCATCGGCTGGGACACGATCATTACCTACTTCATGATCTACTTCTTCGGCATCCTGATCGGCCAGGACATCTGGCAGCGGGTGTTCACCGCCAAAAGCGAAAAAGTCGCCAAGTACGCCGGCACCTCGGCCGGGATCTACTGCATCATTTACGGTCTGGTCTGCGCCTTGATCGGCATGGCTGCGCATGTACTGATTCCGGATCTGGACAACGTCAACAACGCCTTTGCCGCCATCGTCAAAGTCTCGCTGCCTGACGGCATCCGTGGCCTGGTGATCGCTGCCGCACTGGCGGCGATGATGTCCACCGCCAGTGCCGGCCTGCTCGCCGCGTCCACCACCCTTACCGAAGACCTGCTGCCGAAATTGCGCGGTGGCAAACAGTCCAACGTCGCGGTCAGCCGTCTGTTTACGCTGCTGACGGGGATCGCGGTGCTGGGCATTGCTCTGGTCGTCAACGACGTGATCAGCGCGCTGACCCTGGCTTACAACCTCTTGGTCGGCGGCATGCTGATTCCGCTGATGGGCGCGATTTTCTGGAAGCGTGCGACTACCGCCGGGGCGATCAGCGCAATGACGCTGGGCTTTATTACGGCGCTGGTGTTCATGGTCAAGGACGGCATGGACGCGAACACGCCGATCTATTACAGCCTGGGTGTCAGCCTGGTGAGCTTCGTACTGGTCAGCCTGTTCTCGCCGCGACCGGCGACCGTGGCCACTGCGGTGTGAATCGACTGTAACGAGGTGATGTTTTCTTCAGCGGGTGTGGCGTCGGTGGCCACACCCGTTTTTTTGCCTGATAAAAAACAAAAGATCGCAGCCTTCGGCAGCTCCTACACTTTGTAGAAACTGCCGACGGCTGCGATCTTGAAATCTCTGATCGCAGGTATTAACGGCGACGTGGCTGGCGTCGGCGCTGTTCGTCGTCCGTGCGAATCGGTACCGGTTGCAGAGGCGGTTCGATCAAACCGAGGGCAACTCCCAAATCGTGCAGCCAGTTCTGGATTTTCTCTTTCATCGTCATGCCCCCTTCAGGGTGGTGCTGAGCGGCCGGAATTCTGAGGCCGCTTCGCACTGATAATAGTCCGAAGTCCTACGCAATGCTCGGCCAAATCCGCAATGATCTGTTACTGAATTGAACAGAATCTGTTGCGATTGGTTCACGCTGTTTCACGGACTTCATGCAAAGCCACGGGATAGACCGCTTGCTGCACGTCGATCCAGGCATTCAGGTTGGCCCCGGCCATACCCTTGCGCCACATGAGCCATGTTGTCGCACCCGCGAACGGCTCGGCCAACGGATGCACGGCGACGCTTTCGCGACCCGGCAGGCTGGCGAGCATCGACTCGGCCATCAACGCCACACCACTGCCGGCAATCACACAGGCGAGCATGCCCTGATACGACTCGATCTCCATCGGCCGGCCCATCGCCGCGTGGTAATGAGAGAACCACGCTTCCAGACGCATGCGATATGAACAGCCCTGACGGAAGGTGAATACCGAGCGCCCTTCCACGTCGCGCGCATTGAGTACCGGCGGATGGTCGATTTCTGTGATCAGCACCAGCCGCTCCTCGCACAGCGGCACGCCATCGAGCCCGGCCAGTTCCAGCGGTCCGTCGACCAATGCCGCGTCGAGGCGACCGGTGAGCAGCCCTTCAAGCAGTTCGCCGGTCGGCGCCGATTGCACCTGCAAATTCACCATCGGGTATTGCTTGTGATAACGCGCCAGCAACGCCGGCAGATGGATCGCCGCCGTGCTGTACATGGTGCCCAGCACGAAGTCGCCGGCCGGTTGCCCACCCATCACCGCCGCACTGGCCTGATCGCGCAGAGCGAAAAGTTTGCCGGTGTAGTCGAGCAAAACCTTGCCCGCCGGCGACAACTGCAAGCGCTGCCGTTCGCGGACGAACAGTTCGACACCCAACTGCTCTTCGAGCTGTTTCAGCCGCGTCGACAGATTTGATGGCACGCGATGCAGGCGCTCGGCGGCGCGGGTGATCGAGCCTTCCTCGGCGACCGCCTGGAATATCCGCAGTTGGCTGAATTCCACTGCTTTCTCCTTAACAGAACAAGTTACTCACTATTATTCAATTTTAAAGAAAGTCAATCGATCCTAGCCTGACGGTCATTGCTGCCTTGAAGGAAGCCCGACCATGTCGCCGCTGATACGTTTATCCGCCTGTTTCGTTGCCCTGATGACGGCCATGGGCATTGGCCGTTTCGCCCTGACACCTCAGATGCCGCACCTGCTCAGCGAAGGGCAGATCGACCTCACCGCCGCCGGGCTGATCGCGGCGGCCAACTACTTCGGCTATCTGCTTGGTGCCGTGGATGCGATGTTCGCCCAGCGGCCACAGCAGGTGCAGCGACGATTGCATGGCGGGCTGTGGCTGTGCGTGCTGTTGACCCTGGCGTCGTTCTGGGCCAACGGTTTCTGGTCGCACTTGCTGCTGCGCTTTGGTACCGGGGTGGCGAGTGCCTGGGTGCTGGTGATGATCACTTCGCTCAGTCAACCGCTGGCGGCGGCAGCGGGTCGCCCGCGCTGGGGTGCTCTGGTTTTTGCCGGACCGGGTCTGGGGATTTTTCTCACAGGCTTGCTGGCGCTGGTCTCACACCGCTTGCAGCAGACATCGGCAACCCTGTGGCTGATTTACGCGGCCGCCGCGTTGCTGATGATGCTCGGCGTCTGGCGGTTGTTACCGCAGCCCACGGTGGTAGCGAGGCCAGCAACAACCCATGTGAACCCAGCGAATCGCGGCATTGCCCGGCTGGCGCTGGTATACGCGCTGTACGGCATCGGCTACATCATTCCGGCAACGTTCCTGTCGCAGATGGCCAACGCGCAGTTTCACGGCCAGTGGCAGGCGGATCTGTTCTGGCCGTGCTTTGGCCTCGGCGCGGCAATCGGTGTGTGGTTGGTGAGTCTGCGCCGGCATGATCCCGAGACCACGCGGCACTGGCTGATGGCGACGTTGTGGCTGCAAGCGGCCGGAGTGTTTGCCTGTCTGCTGGGCAGCGGCGTCGGCCTGGCGTTGGGGGTGATCCTCTGCGGCACGCCGTTTCTGGCCTGCATGCAACTGGTCATGCAGCGTTCGCGAGAGCTGGCGCCCCACGACACTCAGCGCAACGCCGGGATGCTCACGGCGTGCTTCGCTGTCGGCCAGCTGAGCGGCCCGCTGCTGGCGGCGCTGAGCAGCCATTTCAGCGGCGGCTTGCAGCCGGCGCTGCTGATCGCCGGTGCCGGCCTGTTGCTGGCCGGCGCGCTGGCGATGCAGGCCAGGGCTACTGGCCCAGCGCCTTGCGCAAACGCCGACGCAGCCACTGTTCGGCGCTGACGAAAGTGATGCCGAGCAGCACCAGCACGGCGCCGATGACGAAGTTCAGGCTCAACTGTTCGCCGAGCAGCAGCACGCCGAAGGTCACGCCGAACAACGGCGTCATGAACGAGAACACCGCAAGGTTGGCCGCCAGATAACGGCGCAGCAGCCAGAACCACACCAGGTAGCTGAAGAACGACACCACCAGCCCTTGGAACAGCACACTGGCCACCGCCACGGTAGTCAGGCTGACGTGGGTGATCTGGCCGCTGAACAACGCGATCAACAGCAGACCGATGAAACCGACCAGCAACTGATAGAACAGGGTCAATGTCACCGGCGCTTCCGACAGTCGCGAGGCGCGCACCACCACGGTGGTCGCGCCCCAACAGGCGCCGGCCAATACGCCGAAGGCATCGCCCAGCAGCATGCGCCGATCAAGGTTGTCCCACGACACACCGCCGGCGAAGGCAATCGCGATGCCGATGAACGCCAGCAGAATCCCCAGCCATTGCAACGGGCGCAAACGCTCGCTGGCCAGCAGGAAATGCACGCCGAGTGCAGTGAAGATCGGTGCGGTATAGAGGAACACCGACATATGCGCGGCGGTGGTC
This sequence comes from Pseudomonas sp. Sample_20, assembly GCF_004307585.1. Taxonomy (NCBI): domain Bacteria; kingdom Pseudomonadati; phylum Pseudomonadota; class Gammaproteobacteria; order Pseudomonadales; family Pseudomonadaceae; genus Pseudomonas; species Pseudomonas sp. Sample_20. Next base: position 117,920 of record NZ_RCOA01000094.1, read on the forward strand.
AGTTGCAGGCCTTCGGCGATGAACAGGAACTCCAGACCAAACAGCGCACCGGCCAGCAAGCCGCCGCGCCAGGTGCTGCCGACCTGATCCCAACCGCCCTTCCAGCAGATCAGCAAACCGACCAGCAACGCAGAAATCCCCGAGCGCCCCGCCGCTTGCATCACCGGCGCGATGTCCGTTGCCGCCCACTTGATCAGGACTTGCTGCACACCCCAGACCAGGCACAGGCCGATCATCACTTGCAGGGCAAAACCGTCGGCATTGCGCCGCTCGGCACTCACCGCAACACCTCGAACACACACAACATGGCAGGCCATCCAATGGTCAGAAAACAGTGTCGGGGATTATCAATCAGTCGCGAGGAAAAAGCCGTCTGGAAAAGACCTTTATTTGGTCAGTGGCGTCAGCGCTGAATGGTTGACGGCTGCGCCGTCATTCGCGAGCAGGCTCGCTCCCACAGAGGGTTCGGCGAACACGTGGGAGCGAGCCTGCTCGCGAAGAGGCCAGCATTGCCAACACAACTGCCGAATCAGCTCAGGCAAACCGCTTCGCCACCAAATACCCCACCGTGCAAGCAACTGCAGTCGCCACTGTCCCCCACGCCCAATCCATCAAACTCACCTGCACCGACCAGTCGCGCAAGGTCGCCCAATTGGTCAGGTCATAAGTGCCGTAGGCCACCAGCCCCAACAGCGCACCCAGCTTCGCCGCCCTCTGCCAGCTCAGCGCCGGCAACACGACAAACACCACGCAGCCAATAACGTACAGGCAATAAAAAACCGCTGCGGGCAACAGCAGCGGTTTTTCCAGCATCAGCGAACCGAGCAGTTCGCGATAGGTCGGCGCCATCAGCAGCCCGAGCCACATGCCGTCGAGCAGCAGAAACGTCAGCAACGTAGCGACGTAAGCGATCAGCGCCTTTTTCATCGATCCAACCTCTTGTGTGGCCTGCAACATGGGCCACTCAAGGCTCAGGTTAGTTCAATGCGATCGGCGTGAATGACGATCTTGCCTTCCTTGTACAGCGAACCGATGGCTTTCTTGAAGTTGCCCTTGCTGACGCCGAACAGGCTGCTGATCAACGCCGGATCACTCTTGTCACTGACCGCCAGGGTGCCGTCGTTTTCGCGCAACTTGCCGAGGATCTTCGAACTCAGGCTGCTCGCCGCTTCCTGGCCCACCGGTTGCAGGCTCAGGCTGATCTTGCCGTCGGCGCGCACTTCCTTGATGAAGCCTTTCTCGCGCATGCCCGAACGCATGAACTTGAAGATCTCGTTCTTGTGGATCAGGCCCCAGTGCTTGTTGTTGATGATCGCCTTGAAGCCCATGTCGGTGGCTTCAGCCACCAGCAGATCGACTTCCTGGCCCGGGCTGTAGGTGGCCGGGGTCTTGTCCAGGTAACGATCGAGGCGCGCGGTGGCGGTGATGCGGCGCGTGTGTTTGTCGAGGTAGACGTGCACCACGCAGTACTCGCCAGCGGTCATCTGGCGCTTTTCTTCCGAGTACGGCAGCAACAGATCTTTCGGCAGCCCCCAGTCGAGGAACACGCCGATGCTGTTGACTTCAACCACTTTCAGACTGGCAAATTCGCCGACCTGAACTTTCGGTTTTTCCGTGGTGGCGAGAAGTTTGTCTTCGCTGTCCAGATAGATGAATACGTTGAGCCAGTCTTCATCTTCGCTGGGAATATCTTTGGGGATATAACGGTTGGGCAAAAGAATTTCGCCATCGGCACCGCCGTCCAGATATAAACCGAAGTTAGTGTGTTTAACCACTTGCAAACTGTTGTAACGCCCGACTAAAGCCATTTCCGAAACCCTCAATACGTGGGCGGCATTCTACCCGTTTTTGCCGCAGACGTCGGGCGACAGATCCTCGCACCGGCAAATCTGCGTCAACCTGTTGATTTTGCTTGATCACTGCCCTGCGGGGTGCCGCTCGTCAGTCCGGCCCGACGCTTCACGGCCGTGCTGATTTGCCTCACCTCAATTAAATGTTCTTATTTAAAACAGCACGTTAGCTGCTTATTACGAGTGGGCGGCCGGTAATAATGCAGCGTTACGGTTGGTTAATCCGGGGGATATTTACCAAGCTATTGTCAAGTTATTCCTGTACGATGCCTAGCCGAGTTACTTTTCTAAAGGTTAATGGCCGCCATGCGTGTAAAAGCATCCACCAGCAAAGCAAAGCCAGCTCCAGCCGTTGAAACCAGCGAATCGATCAACGATCAGATCGCAGCATTCCTCAAGTCCGGCGGCGAGATCCAGCAAATTGCCAAAGGCGTCAGTGGCCAGACATTCGGCCCGTCCAAGCAGATCAGCCTGGGCAAGAAGTAACACCGGTTTCACCCCGTCCAGAGGCGCTTTGAGCTTCGAAGCGCCTGGACTGGCACCGCGCAATCCCCCTTCGTTTTAAACAAAAATTCCCGAAAATCGACGAACGGCCATCAATGCCGGGCATTCGCCGGTATCCTTGCACGCGTCTAGATCAAGCGTTTCAGCAGGCCTTCGCCCTGCGCTCGCAGTTCATGGAGTGACGCATGCGCCCATTTCCCTGTTTATTGTTCGTCAGCCTGCTGTCAGGCGCGACCGCGCACGCGCAGGTTTTTCAGGGTGAACTGGGCGACTTCGATCTCAAGCTCGGCACTACGCCCAGCCGCAGCATGGCCCAGGGTCTGGTCAAACCGGCGGCGGTCGGCTCGTTCCACGGTGGCCTTGATCTGAGCCACGACAGCGGCGTGTATTTCGGCCAGTACGCGCCGAGCATGGGCATCAGCCCGGGCAAGAACCTCGAGATCGATTCCTACGTCGGCTTCAAGCAGCCGTTCGATCAGGTGCTCGGCTATGAAGTCGGGATGATCCATTACAGCTATCCCCGCGTGGACACCCTCGACAGCCAGGAGCTGTTTGGTGGCCTGACTCTGCTCGGCAGTCGCTTCGGCATTGCCCTGAGCAACGACCCGGATAAACAGAACAACACCTTGTTTGCCGACCTCACTGGCAATCAGCCGTTCGGCATCGGCGTGAGCATGAAATACACCACGCACCAGTTGAATACACCGGCGGCGGTGGACGGTGGCTATATCAGCAGTTTCACTGATTGGTCGGTGAAACTGTCGCGGCCGTTCATGGGCGTCGATCTTGATCTGATCTACAGCGACTCCAGCCTCAGCGGCAGTGATTGCTCGGCCTATTCCGGGCACAACAGCGAGTGCGACGGCCTCGTCACCCTCAAGGCTGTACGCACGTTCTATTGATCGGCTGAACTGCCGCGCGCATCCTGCATCACATAAGAATCAGATTTCCGACGCCAGGCTCTCGCAAGGATTTGCCCATGTCTCGCTGGTTCAAACAGATTGCCGCCCTGCTGATCTTCACCCTCGCCCTCGGCGCTTGCAGCCGCGTTGGCCTGGCCTACCGCAACCTCGACGTGATTATCCCGTGGTCGCTGAGCGATTACGTGGACATGAACGGCGAGCAGAAAGACTGGTTCAACGAACGCCTCAAGGAACACCTGAGCTGGCACTGCACCACGCAATTACCGGGCTACCTCGACTGGCTGGACCGTTTACAGGCCATGGTCGAAAGCAATCAGGTCACCGACGCCGCCTTGCAGGAACGCACCGCCGAAGCCAAGCAGGCCATCGCCGACACCGCCCGGGAAATCACCCCTTCGGCCATCGTGCTGCTGCAAGGCCTGGACGATAAACAGGTGGCAGAAATGAACGACGCGTTTGCCAAGGATTTGCGCAAACGCCAGCAGGAATACGTGAAACCGCCGCTGGCCCAGCAGATCAAGGAACGCGGCGAGCGCATGGAAAAACGCCTGAACGATTGGCTAGGCCCGCTCAGTGACACGCAGAAACAACGCGTCGCGGCCTGGACCAACGCCTTGGGCGACCAGAACACCCAATGGATCGCCAACCGCGCGCACTGGCAGCAACAGTTCAGCGCCGCCGTTGCGCAACGCCAAAGCGCGGAATTCCCACAACGCATCGAGACACTTCTGGTCAATCGCGAGCGGTTGTGGACAGCGGATTACCGCAAGGCCTACGCCAACACCGAAGCCCAGGCGCGCTCGCTGTTTGTCGACTTGATGGCCGAGAGCACGCCGCAACAGCGTGAGCGCTTGTTGAAGAAAATCGAGGGCGTGCGCAAGGACTTCAATGACCTGAAGTGCCTGAAGGCCGCGCAGAAACCTTGAATAAACCAATGGCCCATTGTGGGAGCGAGCCTGCTCGCGAAGGCGGAGTGTCAGACAGTTCAAATGTCACTGACAGACCGTTTTCGCGAGCAGGCTCGCTCCCACAGGGCGGATTTCACTGGCTCAGGCGATTTGAGCCTTTGAGGCGACTTCATCAAACGTCACCTCATCCAGCGCATCCTCCTGCTCATCCAGCACCTGACGCGGATGGTCGTTGCCGGGGATGCTGCTGTCGATCAGGCTCAGCAGGCTGGAGCCGCGCGGGGTCAGAATGAAGTTGTTGCCAGTACTACCCTCGTGATCCGGCCGCGGCTCGATGAATCCGCGCTCCAGCAAGAGCTTTTCATAATCACAGGCCAGGGTTTTCAAGTGATCGAGATTGTCGATCGGCTCGCCGGCGCTGGCTTTCTCGGCCGCATGGTCTTCGGCATAAGCGCGGGGAGCGAAGCTGTGGCCAGCGCTGTTCTGCACTTCATGCAGCAAACGTTCAATCAAATCCCAGTTATAAGTCGTCATCCTGATCCAACCTCCGGTGCGGGTGATTTTGTGCCGCTTTCAAGGTTGTGACCGAAGCGCTGCGCAGCCGTTCAGCAGTATTTCCGGACCCGACCGACCGGCGGCTGTCGATTCCCTCGCACGATGAACGACTAGGCTGAAACAGCCGGTTCAACCCGCAGGAGACATCGTCATGAACGTTACAAACCATCCGGTGGTATCACGCGAAGAATGGCTCGCCGCCCGCCAGCAGCATCTGGCCCACGAAAAAGCCTTCACCCGGGAACGCGATCGCCTCAGCGCCGAGCGCCGCGCCCTGCCGTGGGTGAAAGTCGACAAGGACTATCATTTTCAAGGGCCGAACGGCGAGCTCAAGCTCAAGGACCTGTTTGGCAACAACAGCCAGTTGATCATCTACCATTTCATGTTTGCCAAAGGCTGGGAGCAGGGCTGCCAGGGCTGCTCGTTCCTCAGTGACCACATTGATGGCGCCAACCAGCACCTGGCCCATCACGACGTCGCGGTGGTTGCAGTTTCCCATGCGCCATTCAACGAGTTTCAGGACTTCAAAAAGCGGATGGGCTGGAAGTTCGACTGGGTCTCGTCAGAAGGTTGCGATTTCAATTACGACTTCGGCGTCTGCGCCCGGGCTGAGGACGTCGCGGCAGGAAAGGCTACCTACAACTACGAAAGAACCGACAGCGTCGAGGAAGAAATGCCGGGGCTGAGCGTGTTTTATCGCAATGACGAAGGCGAGATTTTCCACACCTATTCCACATACGCGCGCGGCCTGGACATGCTAGTTGGTGCTTACCACTATCTGGATCTCACGCCCAAGGGCAGGAATGAAGACGAGATCATGGAATGGGTTCGGCATCATGATCGCTATGACGGTGCGCCGAAGTCGGGTTGCTGCCATGCCGATTGAGGACAATCCTGGCCCCACAGTTTCTGAACTTTTACCAGGCTTCGGCCCTCAACCGGTTAACCCGCCTTAACCGGAACTGAGGCCTGCCCATGAAAACCCTGATCAAGCTGTCCCTCGCCGCCACCCTTGTCTGCGCCCTGCCCGTCTGGGCCTGCACGCCGGAAGAGGCGACGATCAAACGCGAACAACTGGCCAAGGAAGTCTCCAAGCTCACCGAGCAGAATCCGGAAAAGGCCAAGGAGATCAACGCCGAGTTGCAGAAAATGGATCTGGGCACGGCCAGCGCCGATCTGCCGGACAAGTGCCAGTTGATCGATCAGCGTCTGAAGGAACTGGGGTCGGCGGAGAAGAAAGCTGACAGTTAAGACGAAAAAAAAACCGGACAATGTCCGGTTTTTTTATATGTGATGCTAAAGCTTACTCAGCCGCAGGCTCGGCTGGCTTGCGGCGCTTGAGCGGGGCCATGCCGTCGCTGCTCACCAGAGAATCCGGCTTCGGACGGTTGACGCTCTTGCGCTTGGTTGGTGTCTTGGCGGCGGTTTTTTTCTTGTCGCCCTTGGCGTCGGTCTTTTTCTTCTTCACACCAACCGCTTTACCCGAAGCCTTGACCTTTTTAGGGCCGCCGTAGGTGCCTTTGACTTCCTTGATGGTGCGGCGCTCGAAGCTCTGCTTCAGGTAGCGCTCGATGCTCGACATCAGGTTCCAGTCGCCGTGGCAGATCAGCGAGATCGCCAGACCATCGTTGCCGGCGCGGCCGGTACGACCGATGCGGTGTACGTATTCGTCGCCGCTGCGTGGCATGTCGAAGTTGATCACCAGATCCAGACCGTCGACGTCCAGACCACGAGCGGCAACGTCGGTCGCGACAAGGATCTTCACGCCGCCCTGCTTCAGACGATCGATCGCCAGTTTGCGATCCTTCTGGTCTTTCTCGCCGTGCAGCACGAACGCCTTGTATTCCTGAGCCACGAGGCGGCCGTAGATGCGGTCGGCCATGGCGCGGGTGTTGGTGAAAACGATGGCCTTCTGGTAGGTCTCGTTGGCCAACAGCCAGTTCACAATCTGCTCTTTGTGCTGATTGTGGTCGGCGGTGATGATTTGCTGGCGAGTCGTCGAGTTGAGCTGGCTGACCGCGTTGAGCTGCAGGTGCTCCGGGTTGTTCAGGACCTTGGCGATCATCTCGCGCAGGCCGGAACCACCGGTAGTCGCGGAGAACAGCATGGTCTGCTGACGGTTCGGGCACTCATCGACCAGACGCTGCACGTCTTCGGCGAAGCCCATGTCGAGCATGCGGTCGGCTTCGTCGAGGACCAGCACTTCGACTTCTTTCAGGTCGAGGTTGCCGGCATTGAGCTGCTCGATCATCCGCCCCGGGGTGCCGATGAGGATGTCCGGCACTTTGCGCAACATGGCGGCCTGGACTTTAAAGTCTTCGCCGCCAGTGATCAGGCCGGACTTGATGAAAGTGAACTGCGAGAAGCGTTCGACTTCCTTCAAGGTCTGCTGGGCCAGTTCACGGGTCGGCAGCAGGATCAGCGTCTTGATGCTGACGCGGATCTTCGCCGGGCCGATCAGGCGATTGAGGATCGGCAGGACGAAAGCGGCGGTTTTGCCGCTACCGGTTTGCGCCGTCACCCGCAGATCACGCCCCTGGAGCGCCAGCGGGATGGCCGCGGCTTGCACTGGCGTTGGCTCGACAAATTTCAGCTCGGCCACGGCTTTGAGCAGGCGTTCGTGCAGGGCGAATTGGGAAAACACGGGTGCTACCTCGAAGATATGCAAAAAAACAGCTGCATAGGTTACCGGTTTCGAGCGCTCAGGCCGAGTTTCTTTGTGCAAACGCCGACAATCAGTGGTTTTTTTGTTGCCCGATTTGTCACTCGCTGCAATACACAGCGTCTTAAATGCTCTAATCGGCCCTCGCGTCTTACAGAAGAAACGTTTCGCTCATGGATATCAAACAGCTCTGGCTCAAAGCCCAAGGCCTCTGGGGCACGCTCGAAGAGCACCCACTTCTGCAATCGGGACTGGCGCTGCTGGTGCTGCTGGTCATCGCGCTGGTGCTCGGACGAGTGGCGCGTTACCTGATCCTGCACGCCAGCCGCATGCTCGGCCGCCAGCCGGCGCTGCACTGGATCAACGACTTTCGCCACAACAAGGTGTTTCAACGACTGGCGCAGATGACGCCGTCGCTGGTGATCCAGTTCGGCCTGCACCTGGTGCCGGAGCTGAGCAAAACCGCGATGAATTTCCTCGGCAATGTCGCGCTGGCCTTCACCATCCTGTTCCTGCTGCTGGCGGTCAGCGCCCTGCTCAACGCCCTGCTCGACATCTACGCCCGCACCGAGCACGCCCGCACGCGCTCGATCAAAGGCTACGTGCAACTGGCGAAAATGGTTTTGTACGTGTTCGGCGCGATCATCATCGTCGCCACCCTGATCGACCGCTCACCGCTGTTGCTGCTGTCGGGTCTGGGTGCGATGTCGGCGGTGATTCTGTTGGTCTACAAGGACACCCTGCTGTCGTTCGTCGCCAGCGTGCA
>NZ_RCOA01000107.1:0-9051 GCF_004307585.1 Pseudomonas sp. Sample_20
TGGTGAAAAACCGCGAAGCGATAAAACGCGCGCTCGATTTCTATCTCTGCCCCGAACCCGCAAAACCGCACCCGCCCAGCACGCTGTTCATGGTGGTGCCCAATGTCGATACCGAAAGCCTGTTGGCGCATGCCTGTGAGTCGCTGGCGTCAGCGAGTGCGATGGCGAGTAATTTCGCTGGCGAGTTGAGCGGGTTTCAGCGCAGCACGGCGTTGGCGATTCAGCAGATTGTCATGCTGGCCGAGCTGGCGGTGAATCGAGCGCTGGATCGGGTTGATCCGCAGAACTGACCTGCGACCGCGTTATCGTTCTTCGCGAGCAGGCTCGCTCCCACCGAAAGCACGCGGTCGACTGTGGGAGCGAGCTTGCTCGCGAAGGGGCCTTTAAGCGCACCAACAAACTAATTCTTGCTCTCGATCTTCCCGCCCGCATCCGGATCGTAAAAATCCGGAATCTCGTACTGGTATTTCTTCAGCCAGCGCTGCATCGCCAGTTCGCGTTCGGTGGCTGTTGCACTCTGAGATTTCGGCGAGGCGGCTTTGTTGCGGCTTTGCAGGACCAGCCAGCCTTCGGTTTCCTGTTGTTGCGCCGAGGCCGGGCCGGTGTCGATGGCGTGGGCGCTGAGGGACAGGGTGAGCAGGGTCAGGTAGCACAGGCCTTTGCGGAGGGTCATGGCTGTCTCCTATTCGAGCGTCGGCGGTAGCGGGTCGATGAAGGCGGCGACGCGGTCGCCGGGTGTGGCCTTGGCGTGGGCCGGGGCTTTGAGTTTTTCCGCGCGTTGCTGCGCTTCGGTGAATTGTTCCGGGGTCAGTTTCGAGCGGCTGACGATTTCCGCGGCTTGGGGCCAGTCGTTCTGGTAGAGCAGCAGGGTGACCATGTTCAGCGTCGCCAACTGATTGTTCTGGCTCAGTTCGATGGCGGTGAGGAATTCGAATTTAGCCTCGTTGAGGCGCAGTTGGTTGAGGTAGACCACGCCGAGGTCATTGCGGATTTTTTCGTCGGTGGGCGCCAGGCGCGCGGCGCGTTGCAGGTGGGCCTGGGCCTGGCCGTTGTCGCCACGGGCGGCGTAGACCTGGCCCAGGCCATGTTCGGCCTGGGCGGTGAGGCAGCCGCCGAGCAGGCTGCGGTAGAGCGGCTCGGCTTCGCTGCGACCGAGCAGGCGATAGACCTTGGCTTTGCGCAGGCGCACTTCGCTGAGGTTATCCGGCAGGCTTTGCAAGTTGGCGAGGCTGGCGTGGAGCTTGCCGTCGCTGGCCAGATCATCGGCGAGGTTCAGCGACAGTTCCTGCTCCGACGTGAGTTTGCTGCAGCTGGAAGGCGACAGCAGCGAGGTCCACGGCGCCTGGCCATCCGTGGCGCAGCCGCTGAGCAGCAACAGACTTGCCATGACTATCAGTACTTTCATCAAACGCTCTCCATGAGCCAAGGTCAGTTTGCGAACGCGCGGGCAATGGCGGTGAAGCCCGGGCCGGCCAGTACGATCAGCAGGGCGGGAAACAGAAACAGCATCATCACCACCGACATCTTCGCCGACATTTTCGAGATGTATTCCTGCAGCCGGGTCAGGCGTCGGTCGTCCAGTAATTGCTTGAGCGCCAGCAGTGATTTCATCGCACCGCCGCCCTGGTGGATCAGTTGCTGGAGGATCACGCAGGTGTCGGTGAATTCGTCCACCGCGAGCATCACCGCGGTCTTGTTCAGCTCCTGACCCAGCTCCAGACCCGAGTCGACGCGGCTGAGGATCAGGCGCAGTTCGCTGGTCAGCTCCGGCAGCAGTTTCTGCGCTTCGACGCTGAGCACACGCAGCGCTTGTTCCACGGCCATGCCGGATTCAAAGAGGATGCGCAGCAGCGGAATGAACGTGGAGATTTCCACGGCGATGGTTTTCTGTCGGCGGGCGGCGGCGTAGGCGAGCAGGCGTTTGGGCAGTAGATAGCCGCCGCCCGCAGCGAACATCGGCGCCATCCAGCGGTGGCTGGTCTGCGGGAAAAACACTTCCTGCAAAAAGATCGCCAGCCCCAGAGCGAGCAGCGGCGTGCCGATCTGGCAGGCGGCGAAGAGCGCGCGTTCGTTGGCGCGGCGCCAGCCGAGGCGGCCGAGCAGGGTCTGGGTTTCGCTGTCGATGCTCACCGAGCCCCGGCCGAAACGGCTGTTGCCCAGTGCGCGCAGCCAATGGCCGAAACGGTTTTCCCGGACCAATTGGCCATGCAAGCGCTGATGCACCTGACGCACGCGGCGGCGCTCGGTGAGCAGGTGATTGCCCAGCAATAGCAGCGAACCGAGGAACAATAACAGCGCGGCGAGCCAGACCATTTCAAACGCTCCGCAACATGCGCCACAGCGCCAGACTGCCCAGCACCTGCAACGCGGCGGCGCTGAGCAGCATGGTCTGGCCGCTTTCGTCGTGCCACATGCCGAGCATGTAGCCGGGGTTGGTCAGCATGAAGTAGCTCACCAGAATCAACGGCAGCAAACCCAAAACCCAAGCGGTCATGCGCGTTTCCCCGGTCAGTGCGCGCAACTGCCGCGCGCCCTGGTCGCGCTCGCGGATCAGTTTGATCAGATTCTCCAGCAGCTCACTGGCATTGCCGCCGTAGCGGTGATTGACCTTCAGGCCGAGGGCGAACATGCGCAATTCGTCCTGCTCGTAGAGTTCGGCAAAGTCGCTGACGGCGTCAGGCAAGTTCACCCCCAGTTGCACGTTGCGCTGTACCCGGCCCATGGCCGCTTTCAAGGGATCTTCACTGGCCTCGATGCCGCCCAGCACCGCATCGCTCAGCGTGCGCCCGGACTTGAGACTGCGCACGGTGTGGTCGAGCAATTGCGGCAGTTGTTCGATCATGCGGCGGATCCGCCGTCGGTAGCGAATGGCGATGTACAGCCGCAACGCCACGGGCGGGACGAGCAACATGATCAGCAAACCAACCCAGCTCCCGAGCAGAAATCCCAGGCCCATGGCCGCCGCCCACAGGCTCAGCCACAGACCGAAACGCTCGCTCGGCCGACCCAGTCCAGCACGTAAAAACATCCGTTCCAGTCCCACCCACCTGGTCTGCTCGACGGCCAGTTGCGGTTGCCCGGCGGCGAGTCGATTGAGGACTTTCTCCGTCGCGGTCTTGCGCAGGCCTTGCAGGAACAGATAGATCGACAGCCCCAGCAGCATCAGGCAAATGGCGATGAGAATGATCGGTCCCAGCATCTGCATGCTCCTCGCGGTCAGCCCAGGTGAGCGTCGTGGCGCAGCTTGTCGCCGGCCGGGTTGACCGCTTCGCGGACAAAGCCAAAGCCCGTGCGGCGGTCGAGGCGGAACAGGGTGTTGGTGACGTAGACGTCCTCGCGGATGCCGACCACTTCCACCACTTCACTGACGCAGCGCCGACCGTCGGGCATGCGTGTCAGTTGAATGATCACGTCGAGGGCGGCGCAGATCATCTGGCGCAAGGTGCGTTCGGCGATCGAGCGCCCGGTCAGCCCGACCAAAGTCTCCAGACGCAGCAACGCGTCCTGGGCATTGTTGGCATGCACGGTGCTCATCGAACCGTCGTGGCCGGTGTTCATCGCGGTGAGCACGTCGACCACTTCGACGCCTCGGATCTCGCCAAGAATGATCCGGTCGGGACGCATGCGCAGGGCGTTGCGAATCAGGTCGCTGGCCTTGACCTCGCCATGACCCTCGGCATTCGGCGGACGGGTTTCCAGACGCACCACATGCGGATGGCCGAGTTGCAGTTCGGCGACGTCTTCGATGGTCACCAGCCGCTCGTGCGGGTTGATCAACTGGCTGAGGATGTTCAACAGCGTGGTCTTGCCGGTGCCGGTGCCGCCGCTGATCAGGATGTTGCAGCGCCTGCCCACGGCGTTCTGCAGGAATTCGAAAATCGCCAGATCGATGGTCTGCATCGCCATCAGGTCGGTGCTCTTGAGCATGTCCTTGCGGAACTTGCGGATCGACAGGCACGGGCCGTCGAGGGCGATCGGCGGGATGATCGCGTTGACCCGGCTGCCATCGGGCAGGCGCGCATCGACCATCGGCGAGGACTCATCGAGGCGGCGCCCGAGCGGCGCAAGAATGCGCTGCATGACCCGCTCGACGTGATGCGCATCGATAAAACGCAGATCGCTTTGATGCAGTACGCCGTCGCGCTCGATGAACACCCGGTGCGGGCCGTTGACCAGAATCTCCGTCACCGACGGGTCGCGCAGCAGGACTTCCAGTGGGCCGAATCCGGTGAGTTCGTCGACGATTTCCTCGCCCAGGCGCTCCATCTCGTAGCGCGAAATCGCCAGGTGCAAGCGCGCGATGTATTCGGCGACCTTGTCGGTGACGAACTGCGCCAGTTGCTGGCGTGAACCTTCCAGCAGGTTTTTCCCTGACTCTTCGATGGCGTCGATGATGTAGCGGTGCAGGACCAGTTTCAGGCCTTCGTGATCGCTGTTGCCGATCGCTCCGCGTGGCGTCGCGCCAAAGAGTTTTTCTGCGCTCATGAGTGGCCTCGCAGACGATCGAACCAGGTGACTTTCGGTTTGCTCAGACCTTCGGAACGCTTGGCCAGACGCTCGCCGAGGGCGCGCAGGCTCTGGGTGAGTTTTTCCCGGGGCGCCAGTTCGAAAAGGCTGACGCCCTGATTTTTCGCGTTCAGGCGCACGTCGGGACTGAAGGCCAGCACGGCGATAACTTCCAGATTGAAGGTCTTGCCCAGGGTCTCGGCATCCGGCGCGACGTTGTTCAGGTAGCGATCGATCAGCAAGCGCCCGTGCTCGAGTTTCATGCCTTTCTCGCGCCACTGGTTGAGCACGGCGAGGTTGCGTCGGCAGTTGAGGACGTTCTGGTCGGTGTACCAGAGCAGTTTGTCGCAATGGCTGACGAAGGTGCGCAACGCTTCACTGTCGGCCTGCCCGGTGAGGTTCACGACAATGTGCTGGAAGTGCTGGCGCAAGGCGCTGAGCAGCATGTACAGCTCGGCGGCGCTGGTGGTTTCCAGCGGTTCGTCAGTGTTGGCATAGGCAAGAATGCGCAGGCCGTGGTCGGCGCTGGTGAATGCGCTGTCGATCAGCGTCGCGTCGAGGCGGCGCAAATGACGCAGGGCATCGCCGAAGTGAAACGAACTCTCCAGCCCCAACAACGCGAGGCTGTCGCCACGGGGCAGGCCGAGATCGAGCAGCAAGGTTTGCTGGCCGCTCTTCTGCACCACCATGGCCATGTGATTGGCGAGCAAGGCACCGTCGGAACTGCTCTGCACGCCGTACATCACGGTAAGCCCGCCGAGCTGGGTATTGGGCGCAACGGCCGGCAAGCGCTTACTCAGGCGCCGCACCAGCCCGGCAACTTCGCTGGAACGCGAGCCATAGGCGACAAAATCCCGCGCACCGGCGCGCATCGCATTGAGCACAAGCTGATTGTCCATACCGTCGCCGAGAGCAACGATCGCCAGCATCGGCTTGGCTTCCAGCGCACCTTCGATCAGCGCGCTCTGCGCCACGACATGCTCGCGGTCGAGACCGACGAAGACCAGATTGGCGAACGTTACATCGACCAGCGCGAGCAGTTCGTCGAGGCTGCCGGCACCGGCGCTGATCACCTGGCCGAGTGGCGCGAGGGCGCTTTGCAGCCATTCCAGATCGGTGCTGTTGCGGGTGATGGCGAGGAAGGTCTGACTGAGATTCTGGTTCATTGCGACAACCCGCTGCGCTTGTCGAAGTTGCCGTTCTCAAGGAAGAACATGCGATAGAAGTTCGGGTCGTAATTGCGCAGTTTCTCCCCCGGCAACGACGGCAGGCGCGCATCCGCCGCCAATGGCTGGACCAGATGCGGGGTGACGATCATCAGCAGTTCGCGCTCTTCGCGTTTGATCTGCGAACCCTTGAAAAACGCGCCGAGGATGGGAATGTCGCCCAGGCCGGGAAACTTGTTCACCTGCGAACTGTTGGTGGTGCTGATCAAACCGCTGATGACGAAACTTTCGCCATCGCCCAGCGATACGCTGGTATCGGTGCGGCGGATGGTCAGCGCCGGAACGGTGGTGCCGGCGATGTTCACCGCGTTGGCAAAATCAAGTTCGCTGACCTCCGGGGCGACCTTCAGCGCGATGCGGTCGCGGCCGATGATGGTTGGCGTCAGGGTCAGGCGGATGCCGAATTCCTTGTACTCGATCGACACGCTGTCGCTGCCGGAACTGGGCACCGGAATCGGGATTTCCCCGCCGGCCAGGAAGCTCGCACTCTGCCCGTTCAACGCCACCAGACTCGGCCGCGCCAGGGTGTAGGCGAAGCCGCTGGTTTCCAGGGCGTTGATGATCGCCATGGTCTTGCCGCCGACCCAGGAGAAATTGAACAGCGAGTTATCCACCGGCAGGCGCGGCTGCGGCACGCCGTCAATCGGTGGCAGCGTGCCGGGCGAACCGAACAGGAAATTGCCGCGCGTGCCGATCAGCGACGCCGTGGCTTCCTTGAGTTTGGTGCGGCTGACTTCGACGAAGCGGATGTCGGTCTGCACCTGCGATGGCAGGGTCGGATCGTCGGACGGCACGCTGCTGGTCAGCGCCGTGGTCGCCGCGCCCTGGACGAAGACCATGGCTTGCTGCGGCTGCGCCGAGCAGGCGGTCCAGACCATCAGGCTGGTCGCGCCGGGGCCGACGCCCGTGAGCAAAAAGGACGAACCGCCATTGGCATGCACGTCGGCAATTTTCGGATCGCCCACTGCCAGCCGAGTGATTGCCACCGGTGACTGCATGTCTTGCTGGAAGCCTTCACCGATCTCGATCACCGAGGGCAGGCGCGGCAGTGCCGAGCAATTGCCCACCGCCGCGAGGGCGGTATCCATCGTCAATCCCAACAACAGCAAGGCCCGGAGCGCCGGTTTCAATGTCGGTCTGAGTCGACTCTGCATGCACGTGAATCCTTGCGCAGTCATGGGGTTTGTTGGCTGATCTGGTTGCCGCGAATGATTTCCACCGCAGGCCTGGGCGCCGCGCCGGCACTGGCGGTGGCAGGTGCTCTTTGCGCGCTGCCCAGGGCGAGTTGAGTGAACTGAAAAAGCTGGCTGTTGGCGCGATCCAGGTGCGCGGGCGATTGCGCTTCGCCGGCCCAATATTTGGCCAGCCGCTGTTCTTCGCTGCTGCGCACCGCGAGGCGCAAGGTGCCGACTTGAGTGGCAAGCATCAGGCGGCTGAGCAGTTGTTCCGGCACCGCCAGCACCACGGTGCGTGCGGCGATGCGGCGCTGGTCCTGTTTGAGTTTTTCTTCGGCGCTGAGGCTCGGCGATGCCGGTTGGCCGTCGTTGGTCAGGCCGTACTGATCACCGATCCCGAGCACGCGCAGGGCCGGAACGGCGATCTGCGCCGACTGCTGCAGATTGCTCGCGTCCTCGCGCAGATACAGCAGCACGTCAACGTAATCGCCCGGCAGCAACTGCCCGGCGGCACCGATCACTTCATCGACGGCCACGGTCAGTGCGCGCTCGTCGCGGCGAATCATCCGCGCCAGCGCACCGCCAGCCTGGAAGCTTTCGTCATTCAGCCAGGTGCCGGCGCTGAGGTGGCGCCAAGGCGTGCGGCCGACTGCTTGTTCAATGCTGGTCAGGCTGCCGGCCGGCGCGCTGCGCAGTTTTTCCACGGTCACATCGGCGGCGGTCAACGGCGTGAACGGCGCTACATCATGGAGCAGCACTACTACCGGTTGGCGGGTCTGGTCTTCGGCAATCGCGACAGTCTGTTCAATGCTGACCGCTGGGGCGACGGGCGCCTCGGCGACCGGGGCCGGCTGACGACTGAGCACCAGCCCCCAGTAACCGACAAAAACCGCGCCGAGCAACAGCAACGCGGCTAGGCCCATGGTGACGCGACTGTTCATGACGGCTCTCCCTTTCCTGCTGCACAACCGATTGCATTTGCTTGCGAAAGGCGGACTGCTTCGGCAGCTATGAACATGCAACTATTTCGCTATTTCCAAGCTAGCTGATCCAAGCAAAAGCGCCATTAATGACAGGCGAAATAACCGTACCAAAGTATGAATCTGGCCAGTTAACAGCCGGAAACGGCGGAAAAACGATGGGATTAATGCTTTGTGATTAATGCGTTCTTACAGTTGTTGGGCGGGGGTTTGTTGACAATGCTCAGGTGGCACGGTGGAACCTTGCCGCGGTGGTGATGTCGGCGCCAGAGGCGCGAAGGAGTGGACCTATGTTTCGTATGACTTTTGATTATGTGATCGCCAAGGCTCGCGCGTTTGCCCGCAGTGAAGAGGGTGCTTCGGCGATCGAATATGCGATTGTGGTGGCGATGGTGGCTGTGGTGGTTGTGGCGTTCGTCACTCCGCTTGGAGACAGGGTCTTGGCGATCTTCAACAATATTCTGACCTCGCTCGATGGTACGGCTGTGACTCGGCCAACGCCTTGATCTTGTGAATACTGCACCTGGCTGATATCGCACTACACTGGATTTACCTTTCAGTATTCAGGTATTGCCTATGAACGCGTCTTCGTCGTCCCGCCAACAGCTGCTTCTGGTTGATGATGAAGAAGACGCGTTGCTGGAATTGGCGGAGTTGCTGGAGGGGGAGGGGTTTGTCTGTCATACCGCGACGTCGGTGAAGCTCGCGCTGCATCATCTGACCCGGCATCCGGATATTGCTCTGGTGATTACTGATCTGCGTATGCCGGAGGAGTCGGGCATGTCGTTGATCAGGCGGTTGCGTGAGCATACGTCGCGGGCGCATTTGCCGGTGATTGTGATGTCGGGGCATGCGGATATGGAGGATGTCAGCGATATGTTGCGGTTGCAGGTGCTGGATCTGTTTCGCAAGCCGATTTATCACGTGAGGTTGTTGGAGACTCTCGATAATTTGTTTCCCAAGCCTCGGGTTGGGGCTGGGTGAACTCGGCGGCCTTTGGGCCGACCGTGTTCTTGGGGGGGGGGTGAATATCCGTTGCTGCGGGTGTGGCGGCTGGCGGTTTCGCCCTTACGGCGAGTCACCTTTTTCAAACGCCAAAAAGGTAACCGAAAAGGCTTGCTCCTACGTTCGGCCCTCGCAGGCTCGGGTTCCTTCGCTGCGGGA
>NZ_RCOA01000057.1:0-8811 GCF_004307585.1 Pseudomonas sp. Sample_20
GCCGCATCAAGAACCCGGACCTGGGCTCGATGCGCATCCTGCACCTGCCGCACTCGTGGAACCACTGCATGGGTGATCACATCATCGTCTTCACCGTGTGGCCGATCAGCGCTCAGGAAACCATGGTCACCACCAAGTGGCTGGTGCACAAGGATGCGGTGGAAGGTGTCGATTACGACGTCGAGCGCATGCGCCAGGTGTGGGACGCGACCAACGATCAGGACCGCCGTCTGGCTGAGGAAAACCAGCGCGGGATCAACTCCACCGCTTACCAGCCGGGGCCTTACTCGAAGACCTATGAATTCGGTGTGGTCAACTTCGTCGACTGGTACAGCGAGCGGATGTTGAACAACCTCGGGGCAGAGCCTGCGCCTTACCTCAAAGGTGTACCGGTTCAGGGCTGATCAGGAGCAAAAGATCGCAGCCTGCGGCGGCTCCTACAGGTGGAATGCATTCCCCTGTGGGAGCGAGCCTGCTCGCGAAGGCGTTCTGACCTACATCACAAGTCTGATTGATCAATTTCCGATCAACCACCCCCGCCCCCATACCCACCAAGCCCTCCAGCCTTCCGCAAACAAGTTATCCACACACCCGCCCACAGCAAATGGGGGTAACTGTGGATGAGTCAAAAAATATCTTGCTGATTTGCAAAGAAAAACCGTGACTTATTCTGAATCGCAGTTTCTGAAAACGATCGATCGTTTTTTGATCAACGCCATGCAGACCACGGTTTCAAAGGCCTCCAGCGGGTAGCGAACACGTTATCCACAGAAGCGCCAACAGAGATCGGGGACAACTTTCACTCTTCTGTGGAAAACACCTATGACTGGGGAAAACCCGTTCGTCTTAACAGCTCTCGGCGCCCGGGGATCACATTTGATCAATAATTGATCAAGCCAATGGAAGCCACGGTCCATATTGCCTACAGCTGATAGCGAACATCTTATCCACAGAAGCGCCAACAGAGATTGGGGGCAACTTGTCGATTTATACCGAAGGAAAAGCCCGAGAAATCCGTGAGTTACGCTGATCGTTTTTTGATCTTATGGCTGGAAGGCTTGAATGGCGTGGGGTGCGCGGAAGGGCGAACACGTTATCCACAGCTTCGCCAACAGGGAATGTGGGTAAGCCGCTTCCCCTCACCCCAACCCTCTCCCAGAGGGAGAGGGGGCCGACCGCGTCGACTAGTGAGGTTACATCGACCTGAAACATTGTATTGATCTCAGGCTTGGCCAGACCAAGGCCACCGCCATGTCGCAGGTCGGTGTACTTGGCCAATTCGCCGCGGTAGGTCCCCTCTCCCTCTGGGAGAGGGCTAGGGTGAGGGGCTTTTCAGCGGACAACGCCTTCTTCAATCAGCAACTTCAGAATCGCCTCAGCCCCGGCCTGGGCAGTCACGCCCTTGAGCACCTGCCCCCCGCCTCCACTGGCCTTGGCCGTCGCGGCCTTCATCCGGTCGGCGCCGCTCTTGGCCTTGATCACCTTCAAGCGCTTGGGCCGTGGCTTGGCCGGCTGCAGCGTGGCGACGGCCAACAATTGGTCCTCCACCACTTCAACGTCATCGGCGGCCAATTCGCCCCGTCGCGCCGGGCCATACGCACTTTGCCGAGGCTTCGGCGCGGCGTTATCCACAGTGGCCAGAAACGGCAGTTTGACCTTCAAGCGGCGTCGCTGGCCGCGCGGCAACGCTTGCAGGACCAGCGCTGAACCATCATTGATCGATTCGACCTGCGCCAGGCCTACCACCAGCGGCCAGCCCAGACCTTCCGCCAGCAGGAACGGCAACATTCCTGAACCTTCGCCGGTTTCCGCCTGGCTACCGGTCAGCACCACCTGCGCACCGGCATCGCGCAAGTACGCGGTCAGCGCCGGCAAGGCATCGGCGCCAGCGGGTTGTTCCAGCACATGCAGCTGTTCCAGGCCCATGCCCAGATAGGCACGCAGGGCCGGTTCGGCGACATCACCGGCGTGCAGCACCTGCAGGTTATCCCCAGCCAGTTGCAGGCCCAGTTCCACCGCGCGCGCATCCTGATCGGCGCGCCGTGGCCGACCTGAGGTCGGGTGAGCGCCGATCGAGACCAGACTGATAACGTTCGTGTTCATAGGGTTTCCTTAAGCCGCATCGCGCTTGGCTTCGTTGCGGTAAGCCGCGACCGCTTCGATCAACGCTTGCAGAATCTCTGCGCTTTCGCCGATCACCGAGAGGTCGGCACGCTTGATCATGTCGCAACCCGGATCGAGGTTGATTGCCACCACCTTGTCGCAGGCGCCAATGCCTTGCAGGTGTTGGATCGCGCCAGAGATACCCACAGCCACATAAACCCGCGCAGTGACCCAGGTGCCGGACGCGCCAACCTGGCGATCCCGGGCCATGAAGCCATCGTCCACCGCAACCCGCGAAGCGCCTTCGGTGGCGCCGAGCGCCGCCGCTGTTTCGTGAAACAGCTGCCAATCCTTGACCCCGTTGCCGCCGGAGAAAATGAATTCCGCTTCGGCCATCGGAATCGCTGCCGGATCCACCGCCACGGCACCAAGATCTTCGATTCGCGACAAGCTGCGCGCGACGCTTGTGGATAACTCCACTGGCAACGCTTCGTGACGGGTTTCGCTGACCGGCTCTGCGCATTCGGCAGCGGCGAGAATCAACCGCGCCACTGGACGCGCCAGGTCTTGCAATCCGGCCCCGGCGCGGCCGATGCATTCCTGATCCTTGACCTGCCAGACACGCGTGGCCGGGCGCTCACCCAACGCTGCAGCAAAGCGCCGGCCGAGTTCGCCGCCACCGCTGCGGCTGTCCGGCAGCAACCAGTGACGCGGGTTGAATTGGTTATCCACAGCGCGCAAACCCTGCACCCGCTGCTCCGGTGCATAACCGCTGAATTCCTCGCCTTCCAGCACCAGCAGGCGATCGACGCCAGCAGTTTCGAAAGCGCTTTCCTTGTGCTCGCCGAACACCACGGCGAGCACTGCACCATCTCTGCCGGCCAGTTGGTGAGCGAGGCCGAGCAGATCGCGGTCGTGGCTGCTCAGGCGACCGCCGACCATATCCGGCACCACGCTGATGTAGAACGCCGGAGCCGGTACCTGATGCAGCGGCAACTGCACTTCAACAGCAGCCGAGCGTTTGACCGCCCCGCCCTGCTGCGCGCCGCTGCGGTCAATGCGTTTGATGCCGTTGGGGCCGATAAAACCCATGCCGTGCAGATTCTTGCGGATGACGCCATTGGGCCCCATCCAGCTGTGTTGCGCCGGTTGCATCGCCGCGTGCAGCGGGTGCAAACGGTTACGGGCAATCCATTCGGCGCGCGGGTCGCGGCGGATAATGTCGCTCATCAGTGCACCTCCGCAGGTTCACGTTTGGCCGGCGTGGCAGGCTTGCTTGGCGCGGCGTCCTCAAGCAACGCGTCGGCGACCAGTTCGGCGATGTCCTTGATCAGCGGACGCGGTTCGACCACGCCTTCGAGCATCGCCGTGCACTGTGGACAACCCACCGCCACCAGTTCGGCACCGGTTTCGCGGATGTCTTCCATGCGCATGTCGGGGATGCGCTGTTTGCCCGGAATGTCAGTGATCGGCGCGCCGCCACCACCGCCGCAGCAGCGCGAGCGGAAGCCGGAACGTTGCATCTCTTTGACTTCAATGCCGAGGGCACGTAGCACTTCGCGCGGCGCTTCGTACTCGCCGTTGTAGCGGCCCAGGTAGCACGGATCGTGATAGGTCACGCTGTTGCCTTTGTGCTGACCGAGGTTGAGCGCGCCGGCCTGAATGATTTCCGCCATGTAGGTGCTGTGGTGCTGCACCAGGTAGTTGCCATCGAAGGCGCCGTACTCGTTTTTCAGCACATGGAAACTGTGCGGATCGCAGGTGACGATGCGGTTGAAGCTGTATTTGGCCAACGTCTGGATGTTGCGCTTGGCCAGCAACTGGAACGTCGCTTCGTCGCCGAGACGCCGCGCCACATCGCCGCTGTCACGTTCTTCAAGGCCGAGCACGGCGAAGTCGATGTTTGCCGCTTTCAGCACTTTGACAAACGCGCGCAGGGTGCGCTGGTTGCGCATGTCGAAGGCGCCGTCGCCGACCCAGAACAGCACGTCGGTGGATTTCTTCTCACTGAGCAGATTGAGGTTCAGATCCGCCGCCCAGTTCATCCGCCCGCCCGGGGCGAAACCGCCAGGGTTGTCGGTTGCAATAAGGTTCTCGAGAACTTCGGCACCCTTGTTCGGCGTCGCGCCTTTTTCCAGGGTCAGATGCCGGCGCATGTCGACGATCGCATCGACGTGCTCGATCATCATCGGGCACTCCTCGACGCAGGCACGGCAGGTGGTGCACGACCACAGGGTTTCTGCGTCGACCAGACCGTTGACGATCGGTTGGTGCGGATTGCCGCCATGCTCGCCGATCGGTTTGCCTGGATACGGGCTGCCGGCGAACTTCGCGTCGGTGCCGCCAGCGAGGCCGACGACCATGTCCTGAATCAGTTTTTTCGGGTTCAGCGGCTGGCCGGCGGCGAAGGCCGGGCACGCTGCTTCGCACTTGCCGCACTGCACGCAGGCGTCGAAACCGAGCAACTGGTTCCAGGTGAAATCCTTGGGTTTTTCCACGCCCAGCGGCGCATCGGGATTGTTCAGGTCCAGCGGCTTCAAACCGGTCGAGCGCCCGCCGCCGAAACGTTCCGGGCGACGGTGCCAGGCCAGGTGCAGAGCACCGGCAAAGGCGTGTTTCATCGGCCCACCCCAGGTCATGCCGAAGAACAGTTCCGACACGCCCCACAGCACGCCAACACCGAGGATGGCGGCGAGCACCCAGCCGCCGAAGTTTTCCGGCAGGATCCCCGCCACCGGCAGGGTCACCAGGAAAAACGACGCGGAGAAGGCCAGCAGGCTTTTCGGCAGGCGCATCCACGGGCCTTTCGACAGACGCGCAGGCGGATTGACCCGGCGCAGGTACATGAAGATCGCGCCGACGAACATCACCGCCGACATCAGCAGCAAGGCGTAGCCAAGGATGCGGTTATGCAGGCCGAAACCGTGCACCAGAATGGCCAGCACAATCGACGCCACCGCACCGCCCGCCGTGGCGACGTGGGTGTTGGCAATGTATTTGTCCCGCGCCACAACGTGGTGCAGGTCGACCATGTAGCGCTTGGGCATGGCCAGCAGACCGCCGAGCAGATCGACCTTCGCCGCCCGCCCCCGGCGCCACATGTTCATCCGCCGCAACGCGCCGAGGACCGCAAGGCCGATGGCGGCGAACAACAGGATTGGAAGAAGGGTGTTCAACATGGTGAAGCTCCCACCAGACAGCCTGGAGAAACACGGCGTTCGATGATCGTTCCCACGCTCTGCGTGGGAATGAATCCCGTGACGCTCTGCGTCACAAAGGACGCGGAGCGTCCCTGGCTGCATTCCCACGCGGAGCGTGGGAACGATCAGTTAACGTGTCTTAGAAATCCTTGCAGAGTCGCAGGGCGTCATAGATCGCGGCGTGGGTATTACGCTGCGCCACGCAGTCGCCGATGCGGAACAGCAAGTAGCCGTCGCCCGCTTCGCTCAGCGAAGGTTGCGGCTGAATCGCGAACAGCGCTTCGACGTCGATCTGGCCCTTGTTGCGCGAGCCGTCCTTGAGGGCGTAGTAGATTTCCTCGTCCGGGCGCACGCCGTTTTCGACGACCACCTGATCGACCACCCGCTCCTCTTTCGCACCGGTGTATTCGTTCTCCAGCACCGCGATCAGCTTGTCGCCTTCGCGGTAGACCTTCTCCAGCATCATGTCGCCGGTCATGATCACTTCTTTCGGATACATGCTGCGGTAGTAGGTCGGGAACGATGTGCCGCCGATGGCCACGCCCGGTTTGATGTCGTCGGTAACGATCTCGACCTGGCTGCCCTTATCGGCGAGGAAGTCGGCGACCGACATGCCGGTGAACTCGCAAATGGTGTCGTAGACCAACACGTTCTTGCCCGGCGCAACCTTGCCGTCGAGCACGTCCCAGCTGCTGACCACCAGCCCTTCGGCCGCGCCCCAGTGCTCGTTCTGCTCAAGGTACGGATGACCGCCGACCGCCAGTACCACCACATCCGGACGCAGGTCCATGATGGTGTCGGCATCCGCCGCCGTGCCCAGGCGCAGATCGACTTTCAGCCGCGCCAGTTCCAGCTGGAACCAGCGGGTGATGCCGGCGATCTGGTCACGCTGCGGTGCTTTCGATGCGGTGGTGATCTGCCCGCCGATGAAGTCTTTTTTCTCGAACAGCGTGACGTCGTGGCCACGCTCGGCAGCCACGCGTGCGGCTTCCATCCCGGCCGGGCCGGCACCGACGATCACCACCTTGCGTTTCGGCCCGGTGGATTTCTCGATGATGTGCGGCACGCCCATGTATTCACGGGAGGTCGCGGCGTTCTGGATACACAGCACGTCCAGCCCCTGATACTGACGGTCGATGCAATAGTTGGCGCCGACGCACTGCTTGATCTGGTCAATCTGGCCCATCTTGATCTTGGCGATCAGGTGCGGGTCGGCGATGTGCGCGCGGGTCATGCCGACCATGTCGACGTAACCGCCCTCAAGAATGCGCGTGGCCTGGTTCGGGTCCTTGATGTTCTGCGCGTGCAACACCGGCACCTTGACCACTTCCTTGATCCCGGCAGCCAGGTGCAGGAACGGCTCCGGTGGATAACTCATGTTCGGAATAACGTTGGCCAGGGTGTTGTGGGTATCGCAACCCGAGCCGACCACGCCGATGAAATCGAGCATGCCGGTGTCGTCGTAATACTTGGCGATCTGCTTCATGTCCTCGTGGGACAAGCCGTCCGGGTGGAACTCGTCACCGCACAGGCGCATGCCCACGCAGAAGTCGTCACCGACCTCGGCGCGCACGGCTTTCAGGACTTCCAGGCCGAACTTCATCCGGCCTTCGAAGCTGCCGCCCCATTCATCGGTACGCTTGTTGACGCGCGGGCTCCAGAACTGGTCGATCATGTGCTGGTGCACGGCCGACAGTTCGACGCCATCGAGGCCACCAGCCTTGGCCCGGCGCGCAGCCTGGGCGTAGTTGCCGATCACTCGCCAGATCTCTTCCGGCTCGATGGTTTTGCAAGTGGCGCGGTGCACCGGTTCACGGATGCCCGAGGGCGACATCAAGGTCGGCCAGTTGAAACCGTCCCAGCGCGAGCGACGACCCATGTGGGTAATCTGGATCATGATCTTGGCGCCATGCTTGTGCATGGCGTCGGCCAGATTCTGGAAGTGCGGAATGATCCGGTCGGTGGACAGATTGACCGAACTCCACCATTCCTGCGGGCTGTCGATCGCCACGACGGACGAACCGCCGCAGATGGCCAGGCCGATACCGCCCTTGGCTTTCTCTTCGTAGTATTTGACGTAGCGGTCGGTGGTCATGCCACCGTCAGTCGCGTAGACCTCGGCGTGCGCGGTGCTGAGCACGCGGTTGCGGATGGTCAGTTTGCCGATCTGGATCGGCTGGAACATTGCTTCGAAAGCCATGGCACGGTCCTCGGCTTACAACGGCTTGACGATGAACAAGCCGTCATCGTGGCCCTCTTCGGAGCCTCCGTAGACTTGTTCGGCCACAGTACGGATCTTGCTGCCACGGGCTTCGAGAATCTGGTCCATGGCGCCGGCGAACCAGCCGGTGAACATGTAATCGACCTTGCGCCCGATCTTGCCGTACACGTACACGAACGCCGAGTGCTCGAGCTTGACGCTGGCAGTGCCTTTGTCGAGGTCGATGTCCTGGATCTTGAACAGGCCCCAGCCGCGCTGCGACAGGCGCTTCATGTAGTGCTCGAACACCGCGACGCCTTCCAGGCCGTGGCATTCGGCTTCCTTTTCACACCAGTGCCAGGCGGATTTGTAGCCGGCCTTGTAGAGGATCTCGGCATAGGCTTCAGCGCCGAGCACTTCCTCGATGCCCATGTGGTTGTTGACGAAAAAGTGACGCGGCACATACAGCATTGGCAGGGCGTCGGAGGTCCAGACACCGGTCTCGCTGTCGACTTCGATTGGCAATTGCGGGGCGATCTTGGCCATGGAAACTTAACTCCAGAAAATTTTGTGTGTTGCCCCCGGCGCGGATGGCCGGGGGAAAGGATTCAGAAGTGCGGCGGCTTATTCGCCCCAGACATCTTTCAAGACGTTGACCCAGTTCTCGCCCATGATCTTGCGCACCACGCGCTCGGAATGGCCGCGCTTGAGCAGGGTTTCGGTGAGGTTGGGGAATTCGCCGACGGTGCGGATGCCCAGCGGGTTGATGATCTTGCCGAAGCTGGTCAGGCGGCGGGCGTAGCCCTTGTCGTGGGTCAGGTATTCGAAGAAGTCCTGGCCGTGACCCTGAGTGAAATCGGTGCCGATACCGATGGCGTCTTCGCCGACGATGTTCATGGTGTATTCGATGGCTTCGGCGTAATCGTCGATGGTCGAATCGATGCCCTTGGCGAGGAACGGCGCGAACATGGTCACGCCGACGAAACCGCCGTGGTCGGCAATGAACTTCAGCTCTGCATCGGACTTGTTGCGCGGATGCTCTTTGAGACCCGATGGCAGGCAGTGCGAATAGCAGACCGGTTTTTGCGATTCGAGAATGACTTCTTCGGAGGTCTTGGAACCGACGTGGGACAGGTCGCACATGACGCCGACGCGGTTCATCTCGGCGACAATCTCGCGACCAAAACCCGACAGGCCGCCGTCACGCTCATAGCAACCGGTGCCGACCAGATTCTGGGTGTTGTAGCACATCTGCACGATGCCAACGCCGAGCTGCTTGAACACCTCGACATAGCCGATCTGGTCTTC
>NZ_RCOA01000072.1:0-8621 GCF_004307585.1 Pseudomonas sp. Sample_20
CTTGTTACGGGTGCCCTTCACAGGGTGAAACGGGAAACCGGTGAATCATGTGCTTTACTCAAAGCCATGTCAGTCCGGTGCTGCCCCCGCAACGGTAAGCGAGCGAAGCGTCAGATCCACTGTGCCCCGGCATGGGAAGGTGATGCTTGCAGGTCGGCCTCGTGCCAACCCCTCGCAAGCCCGGAGACCGGCCCGCAACACCCAGCACGCGCAAGCGCCGCTGACCACAAACAAACCCGCGGTGGGCGGGCGCTGTTCGAAATCCCTGCGTGCCCGGCTCGCAGGGATTTTCATGCGCTCTGTTTACCCGCTGACATTTCAGAGGGAAGCGCTATGTCGATCATCAGCAATACCGTCAGCCACACTGACCACATCTCCAGCAGCACCACACTCGGCCAACGCGTGGCCGCCGCCCTCTTCGCCTCGATCCTCGGTGCCAGCCTGGTCTGGTTCGCCGGTTTCTCGCACATCGAAGCGGTGCACAACGCCGCCCACGATACCCGCCACAGCGCCGCGTTCCCGTGCCACTGAGGCTTGCCGAGATGATCAAGCGTATCGCGCAAACCGCAGGCTTCACCGGCTTGCTGGCCGCCCTGCTGCTGACCCTGCTGCAGAGTTTCTGGGTATCGCCACTGATTCTGCAGGCCGAAACCTTCGAGAAATCCGAACCGGTCGCGCAAGTTCACGAACACGCCGCCGGCACCGCCGCCCACAGCCATGATGGCGAAGCCTGGGAGCCGGAAGACGGCTGGCAGCGCGTGGTCTCGACCACTGGCGGCAATCTGGTGGTGGCGGTGGGTTTCGCCCTGATGCTCGCCGGTCTGTACACCTTGCGCGCGCCGACCAAGACCTCGCAAGGGCTGCTCTGGGGTCTGGCCGGTTACGCGACGTTCGTTCTCGCGCCGACCTTGGGCCTGCCACCTGAATTGCCGGGCACTGCGGCCGCCGATCTGGCATCGCGGCAGATCTGGTGGATCGGCACTGCCGCTTCGACCGCCGTCGGCCTGGCACTGATCGCCTTCAGCCGCCACTGGCTGATGAAGCTTCTCGGTGTGGCGATTCTCGCCGTGCCGCATGTGATCGGCGCGCCGCAACCGCAGGTGCATTCGATGCTTGCCCCAGAGGCACTGGAAACCCAGTTCAAAATCGCTTCGCAGCTGACCAACGTCGCGTTCTGGCTGGCCTTGGGCTTGATCAGTGCATGGTTGTTCCGCCGCAAAAGCGCAGGCCGATATCAGGCATGACCCATGACCGCGCAGTGCCGACCTTCGTGGTCGGCCTCGGCTGCCAGCGTGGCTGCCCGGCCAGTACGCTGCGTGCACTACTCGATCAAGCGTTGCAGGCGCACCGCATCGAGCTGCGAGCGGTCAAGGCTTTGGCGAGTATCGACCTCAAGCGCGACGAACCGGGGTTGCTGGAACTGGCCACACAATTGAACCTGCCGCTGCAGTATTTCAACAGTGCCGAACTGGCGCCCTATCAGCAGCGCCTCAGCCATCAATCGCAGATCGCCTTTGAGCGCACCGGCTGCTACGGCGTGGCGGAAAGCGCCGCGCTGGCTCTCGCCGAGCAACTGATTCAGGCGCCGGCGAAACTGCTGATCCACCGGCAGAAATATGCGCAGGCCACGCTGGCATTGGCCGGCGCTGCATAAAATCCCGATAATCCCCGCCATCGATCATGAGCACGCTTCATCTGCAGTGTGCCTGCGCCTCTTCACAAGGATTCAACGATGACCGTCTACTTCATCGGCGCCGGCCCCGGCGACCCGGAACTCATCACCGTCAAAGGCCAACGGCTGATTCGCAGCTGCCCGGTGATCATTTATGCCGGTTCGCTGGTACCCGCAGCGGTGCTGGAAGGTCATCAGGCCGACACCGTGGTCAACAGCGCTGAACTGCATCTGGAACAGATCATCGATCTGATCAGGACTGCCCATGCCCAAGGCCAGGATGTGGCCCGTGTGCATTCCGGAGACCCAAGTCTGTACGGCGCGATCGGTGAGCAGATCCGCTACTTGCGTGAGCTGAACATTCCTTTCGAGATCATTCCGGGCGTAACCGCGACGGCGGCATGCGCCGCGCTGCTCGGCGCCGAGTTGACCCTGCCGGACATCTCGCAAAGCGTGATTCTGACCCGTTATGCCGACAAGACCGTGATGCCCGCCGGCGAAGAACTGGCCAGCCTGGCGCAACATCGCGCGACCATGGCCATTCATTTGGGGGTCAATCATCTGGAAAAGATTTTGGTTGAATTGCTGCCGCATTACGGCGCGGACTGCCCGATTGCCGTGATTCACCGCGCAACATGGCCGGATCAGGACTGGGTCGTCGGTACACTGGCGGACATTGCCGCAAAGGTCGAGGCCAAAGGCTTTCGGCGTACGGCGCTGATTCTGGTCGGGCGGGTGCTGGGCAGCGAGGTGTTCAGCGAGTCTTCGTTGTATCGCGCCGGGCATGCGCATTTGTACCGACCGTGAGTGGAACGCGGAGCGTCCCGGGCTGCATGCCCACGCGGAGCGTGGGCATGATCAAGCCACAGGCATAAAAAAACGGCGCTCACGGGGCGCCGTTTTTCATGTTCGCAGCGAACGCCTTAGTAGTAGGCGTTTTCTTTCTGCGTGTGGTCGGTCACGTCGCGAACGCCCTTGAGCTCCGGGATGCGCTCGAGCAGAGTGCGCTCGATGCCTTCCTTCAAGGTCACGTCGGCCTGGCCGCAGCCCTGGCAACCGCCACCGAACTGCAACACGGCAATGCCGTCCTCGACCACATCGATCAGGCTGACCTGACCGCCGTGGCTGGCCAGCCCCGGGTTGATCTCGGTTTGCAGGTAGTAGTTGATGCGCTCGTTGACCGGGCTGTCGGCATTGACCATTGGCACCTTGGCATTTGGCGCCTTGATGGTCAGCTGGCCGCCCATACGGTCGGTGGCATAGTCGACAACGGCGTCGTCAAGAAACGCTTCGCTGAAGGAATCGATGTAAGCGGTGAAGCTTTTCAGCCCCAGCGCGGTATCTTCAGGCTTCTCTTCGCCCGGCTTGCAGTAGGCAATGCAGGTTTCGGCGTACTGGGTGCCAGGCTGGGTGATGAAGACACGGATGCCGATGCCCGGGGTGTTCTGCTTGGAGAGCAGATCGGCCAGGTAATCATGGGCGGCGTCGGTAATGGTAATAGCGGTCATAAAAACTCCTCGCAGGCTTGGGCGCAGTTTACGCCAATCGGCGCGGCTGACAAAGTCCTAGTATTTTTGTCGGGAAAGAATCCCGGCATATGCCTGCGAATGCTCAAAGGTTCTCGTACCGGTTCATATCCAGCACACCCTCTTCCACCGGATCGGTTTCGTGGATGTACTGGCTCAGATCGTGAAAATACAGCCAGAACTGCGGATGACTGCGACGAATGCCCCAGCGCTCGACGATCTTGTCGAACCGATTGGCATCCTTGGCATTCTCCATCGCATCGACAAACGCCGGCACCTGCTCGGCCGGTACGTTGAACATGAAGTTCGGGTAACTGGTGAGCACGCCCGGATAGATCGTCAAGGTGTCGAGACCCGGTTGATAGCGCAGCGACTCACCGAGCAGAAACGCCACGTTGCTGTGCGCGCGGTTGCGCAGCACGCTGTAGACCTCGCGCTTGCCGCTGGCGGTTTCGACACGCAGCAAGGTCGCTTCGGGCATCTGGTCGATGACTTTCAACCCTGCGGCCGGTCGCGAGGCCAGACGGCTCAGGGCCTGCTCGGCGTTCTGCAACGCCGGATCTATATTCGGTCGCGAGCAATAAGCGCCGTCGCAGCGATTGATAGGGTCTGGCCGCGCGTTCAGATCACCGTAGCGCGCCAGCAACTGCATGGCGAAATCGTGTTTCGGGTCTTTCTCGTCGAGCGTCAATGCGGTCGGTTTGTCGTCATCGATGGCCTCGTAATCGAGCCACATCTTGAATTGGCCGCCGTCCTGGTACCAATCGTTGAGGTAATCCTCACGTGAGTCGGCGGGCATCAGGCGCAGGAAGTTCTGCTCCGCGCCATTACGGATCAGGTCGAAATACAGGCGAGTCTGCGCTTGATGGGAGACGTTGCCGAACACGTCGAAGTTGACCGCGAGCTGATAGTAGGTGCGCTCGAGCAGTGGATAGTCGAACAGCCACATGGTTTGCGGCACCTCACCGATAAGCCCCTTGGTCACCGAAGCGCTGTCGAAGTGGCGGAAAATGCTCAGCAAGGCGTTGTCGTTGCCGGCCCACAGCGTCGACCAGCTCGGCGCCGGCAGATCGGCGTAGCTGTCGCGGCGCAAGGCTTCGTATTCGTTGCGCTTGTCGCGGTAGTTGCGCCACAGGCTCAGCACGCTGCCGACATCGTCGTTCTGCCCCGGCATCGCCAGCAGCGGCGTGGCCTGGCCACGGTAGTTCGGGTCGGTGATGTAGAGGTCATGCTCCGGGGCCTGGAACAGCGCCCAGAAGTTGTCGCGGATCACGTCGGTCGCGATCTGCCCACGGCACACCGGGCCGCGAATGAAGGTGCGGACGAAGTATTCGGCGTTATCGAGCATGAACTGATAGCGCGCCTGCGCCGGAATCGCCTCGAAAGTGGCAAACGGATTGGCACGGCTTTGCGGGCCGTAACCCGGCAGCGCATTGACCTGCCAGTTGCCGTTGTAGAACAGGCTCTTGATCCGCGCCATTTTCGCCGCGCTCAGCGGATAAGTGATGTGCGTCTTGTGCACGATCACCCCTTGCACCGGCCACAAGCGGTAATACACCTGCGTGCCCGGGTCGTCGTTGGGGCGGCGCGTGGCGATCAGGTCGATCGGCTGGCCGCTCGGCGTACGCGAACGTACCCACTGGAAATAATGCCCCGGCTCACCATCCTTGAAATAGATGTGCGCCAGATACCAGTGCTCGAACAGCCAGCGCCCGACCAGACTCTGCCGGGCACCGGGGGCGTTGAGCAGGTTTTCCCACTGCAGGATCTGCATGGCCTCTTTGGCACTCGGCGCCAGGCTCTGCTCGTCGATCGGCGCGCCAGACGCCAGCCAGCGCTGCAGGGTCTGGTATTGCTGGTCGGTCAGGCCAGTGACCGCCAGCGGCATGCCCTCTTTCGGGTGCGCGCCGGCATATCCGTCGAACTCCGCAGGCATTGCGCATAGATTGTTGCGATTGAGCCCAAGAACAATCTCTTCCGGCAGTTTGGCGTTCGGCGTCAGCGGCGTCTTGTGGCCGAGTTCAAGCATGCGTGCCATCAGCGCGGCCTGACTGCCCTGGGCGTCGAGCACCGAATAGAAGTCTTTCTGCTGCCAGGCGCGCTTGCCGAAGGCGTCGTAAAACAAGCGCGTGGTCGGTGCTGCCTGAGTGCGTTCACCGTCGTACACCGGCATCTTGCTCGCGCCACGGGCGGCGCCTTCGCCACTGCCGAGATTGAGCTGACAGGCCGAGTCATAGCAGGCATGGCAGGCTACGCACTTCTCGGTAAAGATCGGTTGGATATCGCGGGTGTAGGAGATGGAAGAAGAAATGGCAGGATCTTGCGCCGCAACGCTCCCGCTCAGGACCAGCAACCATAAACTGATGAAGCGGTACGGCATGTTGCTGATCTCGATGATAAAAAAAGGCTGCGATTCTACCGTTATGACGCTCGTACCAACATGAGCGATATTCATGCAAAAGCTGCACATGCTCCAAAAGCGCACAGGTTTGCTATGATCCCGCTCCTTCGTAATGGTCTTTCCGAGTAGTCCACATGTCCGATCGCAGCGTCCGCCTTCAAGCTCTCAAGCAAGCCCTCAAAGAGCGCATCCTGATTCTCGACGGCGGGATGGGCACGATGATCCAGAGCTACAAGCTCGAAGAACAGGATTATCGCGGCAAGCGCTTCGCGGACTGGCCGAGCGACGTCAAGGGCAACAACGACCTGCTGGTGATCACCCGTCCGGACGTGATCGGCGGCATCGAAAAAGCCTATCTGGACGCCGGCGCCGACATTCTCGAAACCAACACTTTCAACGCCACGCGCATTTCCATGGCCGATTACGGCATGGAAGAGCTGGCGTACGAGTTAAACGTAGAAGGCGCACGTCTGGCGCGCAAGATTGCCGACGCCAAGACCGCCGAAAACCCGGCCAAGCCGCGCTTCGTGGCCGGCGTGCTCGGCCCGACCAGCCGCACCTGTTCGCTGTCGCCCGACGTCAACAATCCCGGCTACCGCAACGTGACCTTCGATGAGCTGGTGGAAAACTACACCGAAGCCACCAAAGGCCTGATCGAGGGCGGCGCCGACCTGATTCTGATCGAAACCATTTTCGACACCCTCAACGCCAAAGCGGCGATCTTTGCCGTGCAAGGTGTGTTCGAAGAGCTGCACCTCGAATTGCCGATCATGATTTCCGGGACCATCACCGACGCCTCCGGCCGTACGTTGTCGGGCCAGACCACCGAGGCGTTCTGGAACTCCGTGGCCCACGCCAAGCCGATCTCCGTGGGTTTGAACTGCGCCCTCGGCGCCAGCGAACTGCGCCCGTACCTGGAAGAGCTGTCGAACAAGGCCAGCACCCACGTATCCGCGCACCCGAACGCCGGCCTGCCGAATGAATTCGGCGAGTACGACGAACTGCCCTCGCAAACCGCGAAAGTCATCGAGGAATTCGCCCAGAGCGGTTTCCTCAACATCGTCGGCGGCTGCTGCGGCACCACGCCGGGCCACATCGAAGCCATCGCCAAAGCCGTGGCCGGTTACGCGCCGCGGCAGATTCCGGACATTCCCAAGGCCTGCCGCCTCTCCGGTCTGGAGCCGTTCACCATTGATCGCAGCTCGCTGTTCGTCAACGTCGGCGAGCGCACCAACATCACCGGTTCGGCGAAATTCGCCCGCCTGATCCGTGAAGACAACTACACCGAAGCCCTCGAAGTCGCTCTGCAGCAGGTCGAGGCCGGCGCGCAGATCATCGACATCAACATGGACGAGGGCATGCTCGATTCGAAGAAGGCCATGGTCACCTTCCTCAATCTGATCGCCGGCGAACCGGATATCTCGCGCGTGCCGATCATGATCGACTCGTCGAAATGGGAAGTCATCGAAGCCGGCCTCAAGTGCATCCAGGGCAAGGGCATCGTCAACTCGATCAGCATGAAAGAAGGCGTCGAGCAGTTCATCCATCACGCCAAGCTGTGCAAGCGCTACGGCGCTGCGGTGGTGGTGATGGCCTTCGACGAAGCTGGCCAGGCCGACACCGAAGCGCGCAAGAAAGAGATCTGCAAACGCTCCTACGACATTCTGGTCAATGAAGTCGGCTTCCCGCCGGAAGACATCATCTTCGACCCGAACATCTTCGCCGTCGCTACCGGCATCGAAGAGCACAACAACTACGCCGTCGACTTCATCAATGCCTGCGCCTACATCCGCGATGAGCTGCCGTACGCGCTGAGCTCCGGCGGCGTGTCCAACGTGTCGTTCTCGTTCCGTGGCAACAACCCGGTGCGTGAGGCGATTCACTCGGTGTTCCTGCTCTACGCCATCCGCGCCGGGCTGACCATGGGCATCGTCAACGCCGGCCAGCTGGAGATCTACGATCAGATCCCGGTCGAGCTGCGCGACGCGGTCGAAGACGTGATCCTCAATCGCACCCCGGATGGCACCGACGCCCTCCTCGCCATTGCCGACAAGTACAAGGGCGACGGCAGTGTCAAGGAAGCCGAGACCGAAGAATGGCGCAACTGGGACGTCAACAAACGTCTGGAACACGCGCTGGTCAAGGGCATCACCACGCACATCGTTGAAGACACCGAAGAATCCCGCCAGTCGTTTGCGCGGCCGATCGAAGTGATCGAAGGCCCTTTGATGTCCGGCATGAACATCGTCGGCGACCTGTTCGGCGCGGGCAAAATGTTCCTCCCGCAGGTGGTGAAATCCGCCCGGGTGATGAAGCAGGCCGTGGCGCACCTGATCCCGTTCATCGAACTGGAGAAAGGCGACAAGCCGGAAGCCAAGGGCAAGATCCTCATGGCTACGGTGAAAGGCGATGTGCACGATATCGGCAAGAACATCGTCGGCGTGGTGCTCGGCTGCAACGGCTATGACATCGTCGACCTCGGCGTGATGGTCCCGGCCGAGAAGATCCTGCAGGTCGCCAAAGAAGAAAAATGCGACATCATCGGCCTCTCCGGCCTGATCACGCCGTCGCTGGACGAGATGGTCCACGTTGCCCGCGAAATGCAGCGTCAGGACTTCCATCTGCCACTGATGATCGGTGGCGCGACGACGTCGAAGGCGCACACCGCGGTGAAGATCGAACCGAAGTACAGCAACGATGCCGTGGTCTACGTGACCGACGCGTCGCGCGCCGTCGGCGTGGCGACTCAGTTGTTGTCCAAGGAACTCAAGGCCGGTTTCGTCGAGAAGACCCGCCTGGAATACATCGACGTGCGCGAGCGTACGTCCAATCGCAGCGCCCGTACCGAACGCCTGAGCTACGCCGCCGCGATCGCGAAGAAGCCGCAATTCGACTGGGCCAATTATCAGCCGGTCAAACCGACCTTCACCGGCAGCAAGGTGCTCGACAACATCGATTTGAAGGTACTGGCCGAGTACATCGACTGGACACCGTTCTTCATTTCCTGGGACCTGGCCGGCAA
>NZ_RCOA01000069.1:0-8613 GCF_004307585.1 Pseudomonas sp. Sample_20
TCCTCGACGTCAGCGCCTGGCTGCAAACCTTCGGCGAGAAGCAGGGCTGGGCGTATATGGACGGCTTGCACCAGAACATCGGCCAGTACGTTCACTCCGGTTCCAAGCCGTGCAAGCTGGCGGCGGCGGGGGAGTTTCCGATCGGGATTTCCTTTGAATATCCAGCGGTACAGTTGAAACGCCAGGGCGCGCCACTGGACATCATTCTGCCGAAGGAAGGTCTGGGCTGGGAGATCGAAGCGACGGCGGTGATCAAAGGCACGCCGCATGAAGAAGCGGCGAAGAAACTCGCTGATTTCTCCGCCAGCGCCGAGGCGATGGATCTGTACAAGGAGAACTTCGCTGTTCTTGCGCAGCCGGGGATCGCCAAGCCGCAGACCGAATTGCCGGCCGACTATGAGCAGCGTCTGATCAAGAACGACTTTGCCTGGGCCTCGAAGAATCGCGACGAGATCCTGGCTGAATGGCGCAAGCGGTATGACGGCAAGTCCGAAAAAGTTGTCGCCAAGTAACCGGTGCCGATCGTTCCCACGCTCTGCGTGGGAATGAATCCCGTGACGCTCTGCGTCACAAAGGACGCGGAGCGTCCCTGGCTGCATTCCTTTGCTCCGCGTGGGAACGATCATTGAGGTGGCTTCATGACACAACCCAAAGACCTGCTCATCATCGGCGCCGGCATCCTCGGTCTGTCCCACGCCTATGCCGCCGCCAAACGCGGCCTGAAAGTCGCGGTATTCGAACGCACCGCCACGCCCCTTGGCGCTTCGGTGCGCAACTTCGGCCAGGCGCTGGTCACCGGTCAGCCGCCCGGCATCATGCTCGAACTGGCCAAGGCCAGCCGCGAGATCTGGGGTGACTGGGCGCAACTTGCCGGCCTGCAGGTCAAGCGCAACGGCTCATACCTGTTCGCCCGCAGCGAGGCCGAAGAACACCTGCTCGAAGCCTTCTGCGCCGGCCGCGCGGTCGAGCATGGCTACAACGTCGAGCTGCTGCGCGGCGCAGCGTTGCGTGATCTGTATGGCGGCCAGTTCAGCCATCACCGTGCCGCGCTGCACGGTGTCGATGATCAGCAGCTGTACTCGCGCGAAGCGATTCCGGCGCTGATCGATTATTTGCGCCGCGACCTGGGCGTCGAGTTTCACTTTTCCACGCTGGTGCGCGACGTCGAGCCGGGGCATCTGCACAGCACCGCCGGCAGTTTTACCGGCAAGCAGATCATCGTCTGCTCCGGCCACGATTATCAGACGCTGCTGGCCGAGCCGATTGCTGCGCTCGAGCCGCAGATCTGTCGTTTGCAAATGCTGCGGGCCAGACCAAGCATCGAGTTGAACCTGCAACACGCCGTGCTCACCGGCCTGAGCTGCGTGCACTACGGCGCCTTCGCCGATTTGCCGCAAGCCGCAGCGGTGCAGGCGCAGATCCTCCGTGAGCAACCGCACCTGCACGCCAACGGCATTCACCTGCTGATCAGCCCGACGCCGTATGGCGAGTTGATCATCGGCGATTCGCATCATTACGGCAGCGATGCGTCACCGTTCAACGCCGAACAGGTCGACAATTGGATGCTCGAACTTGCCGAGCAGACGCTGGGCTGCCAGGTGCAAGTGGTCGAACGCTGGCAGGGCGTCTATGGTTCTCGGGGGCCAGGGCCGTTTTCATTCCTGCGCCCGGCACCGGGCCTGAGCGTGGCGCTGATGCACACCGGCGTCGGCATGAGCGTCGGGCCGGCGCTGGCCGAACGCAACATCGCGCAGTTACTGGAGGAAGCATGAATCAAGAACAGGTGATCGCCCGGGTGTTCGGCCTGTATGAACGCTTCGGCGCCAGCGATTACATCGGCGAACCGGTGTCGCAACTCGAGCACATGTCCCAGGCCGCAGAACTGGCCATGGCTGAAGGCTGTGACGATGAAGTGGTGCTGGCGGCGTTCTTTCATGACATCGGCCATTTGTGTGCCGAGGGCGCGGAAAACATGGGCGGTTATGGCGTGGTCAGCCATGAACGGCTCGGTGCCGATTATCTGCGTGAGGCAGGTTTCAGCGAACGGCTGGCGCGACTGGTGGAATATCACGTTCAGGCTAAACGCTATCTGACCTTGCGCGAGCCGGGGTATTACGCGCGGTTGAGTGAGGCGAGTCGCAGGACGCTGGAATATCAGGGCGGGGTAATGAGCGCGGCTGAGGCGGATGCGTTCGAGGCTGATCCGTTGTGTGCGCTGAGTTTGCGCATGCGGCGCTGGGATGAGTTGGCGAAGGAGGTTGCGGTGCCGCTGGTGGATCTGAGTGTGTTAAAGCGCAAGGCTGAGAAATTGTTGTCGGCTGAGTGATTGCAGCCCTCACCCCAGCCCTCTCCCGGAGGGAGAGGGAGCTGATCTCCATGCTTTTCAAACCTGAGTTCGACTGGATATCTCAGGTCGGTGTATGACCCAAGAGCAACACAGTCGGCCCCCTCTCCCTCCGGGAGAGGGCTGGGGTGAGGGGGTAGCGATCTAAAGCTCAAGCACCCGATCAACCAACGCCTCAACCTGCTCCTGCCTTTCCGCCTGATTCAACTTCGCCTGCGGATTGAGCGACGACCACTGCGGATGCGCGCGCGCCTTGTTCAGCGCTTCCGGCAATTTGCCTTCGCGCCAGGTTTTATCCACAGGCGTGGCCACCTGAATGCTGTCCATCGCCGCATGCCCGCGCTGCGCCAGCGCCAGTAACAACTTGCGCTGGCGCAGCGCCAACAGGCGCAGCACGGCGTCATCCACCGTCAGTTCCCGCTGGCCTTTGATCTTGCCGAGCAAGCGGCTGCCATAACTGCGCGCCGTTTGCAGTGCGCCACCGGCAATCGCGCCGGCCAGTGCTGCCGCGCCGAGGGTAATCCCGCCGACCAGCAAATCCACACCAGCGCCGGCCGCCGCACCGGCAGCAATGCCGCCGCCGACGCGCACGCCGAGTTGCTTCAGGGTTTCCGGGTTGAACAGATCATCGCCCCAACGCCCGTCGAGCAGCGGCAAGTCGCTGGCCGCCGCGTCCTGCGGGCGAAACGCGTAGAGCTTGAGCAGCGCCTCAACGCACTTCTGCTCGCGCTGGCGCACGGCTTTGCGCAGTTCGCTGATCGCCTGCTGTTCCTGCTCGGCTTCGCTGACCACACTGCGTCGGCACGCAGCGCAGTCGATCAGCAATTCGGCAATCAGGCGTGCGGCGCTTTGCTGACGGGCGAGGCGCTGCGCCTGCTGGTCGGCGATCAACCGCTCCAGTTGCGGCCGGGCGTTTTCCAATAGCAGGGCGAGGCTCTCGTACAAGCGCCGCTCGCCATCCTCGGGCGGTGCGACGCTGTCGAAACGTACCAGCGCATGCAGCCCCAACCGCGCCAGCGCTTCGCGCCAATCGGGTTCGCGATAGTTGGCGCTGCTGACGAAATTCAGCACTGGCAGCAGCGGTTTGCCGCAACTGGCGAGCACTTCCAGTTCGTCGCGGTACTTGGCCAGCACCGGTTCGCGGGCGTCGATCACATACAGACCGGCATCGGAGGCCAGCAGTTGTCGCAGTACCTTGGCTTCCTGTTCGAAACGCTGGCGCGCCTCGCTGCCGTCGAGAAACCGCGCCAGCCGCGCCGGGCCGTCGAGGCGTTCGCCGGGGCGCTCCAGACGTTCGAGAAAATCCAGCAGGGCGATCGCATCTTCCAGCCCCGGCGTGTCGTACAGATCGAGCAACGGCTCGCCATCCACCGACAACCGCGCGCCTTCGACATGCCGGGTGGTGCTCGGCCGGTGCGAGACTTCGCCGAAGTCGACATCGCGGGTCAGCGTGCGCAGCAGCGAGGTCTTGCCGACATTGGTATGGCCAACCACTGCCAGTTTCAGCGGTGCCTTGCGTGCATCAGTCATGTCCGCTCTCCAGCCAGTTCATCGGCGCGCAATCGGCAAACGGCAGGTTCAGTTGTTGCAGCGCCGCGTGCCAGTCACCCAGACGTTGCCCGTCCAGCGCTTCGCCAGGCGGCGCTTGCAGCAGCCAGATGCGAGTGGCGCCGGCATTGCGTGCGAGTTCGGCGATCAATGCGAGGCTGCCGCGATCCGGCGAGCGTCGTGGATCGCAGGCGATGGCCAGCCGCGCCGGCGGGAAGCGACTGAGTTGTTCGAGCAGTTTGTGCCGCGATTCGCGACTGTCGAGGATACCCGCGTTGCCGACGTTTTTCGGCAGCGCGGGTGGCCACGGACGCTGTTCGTCCAACTCGATCGCCACCAGCAGCGCGCCTTCACTGGCCAGTTCGCCGACGTTGCTTTCGACGCGATGCAGTTGCGCCGGCTCCGGGTCGTTGACGCCGAGGCGCTCGCTGGTCGGCATCAACCGTTCGCGCAGTTGCGCGTAGCCGGGCAGATTCAGATCCAGGCGCAGCGCGGCTTTGCCGCGGTTCCAGCGCCACAGGCAGAACAGCGCGAGCAGCAGGCGCGGCAGCACGCCGTAGACCACCAGCACACCGACCAGCCAGGTCGCCCAGGCCTGTCGTGCGCTTTCAATATCCAGTGCGCCGTCGCCGCTGGCGCGGATCATTGCCTCGGTCGGCACGTTGAAGCCGAGCAGCGCCGGCAGATAGCCGAGAGCCTGGGTGACGTGGATGAAAGTGTCGGCGCCGAGGATGGTGGTTTCCCAGACAAAGCCGTAGCGCCGCGTGGCCATCAGCGTCAGCAGCAGAATCAGCGCGCTGAACATCGCCAGCAGCCACAGGCCATTGACCAACGCGCCGAGCGCCCAGCGGTTGAGTTTCTTGCGTTGCAGCAGCAACAGCAGGGCCGGCGCCAGTTGCGCGGCTTTGGCGTCGCGGGCGAATTTTTCGCTGAGCCACAGCCACAAGCGCCCAAGGGTGGCGCCGTGTTCGCCAGCGAAAATCAAGCCCAGCGCCCAACTCAGCAGCAAAATCAGATTGATCCCGAGCAGACTGCCCAGCGCCCAGAAGACATTCACCGGCGTTTGGCCAAGTGCGGCGAAAGCCAGGCCGGCGCCGCTGAGCACGGCGAAAATCATCAACAGCACCAGCGCCAGGCGCGCGCCTTGCAGCCAGTGCTTGAGGGCGGCGGTGAGCCCGTCGCGCTCGGCCAGCCATAGCGCCCGGCGCGCAATGCGGCTCGGCAGATCGCCGCCAGCGGCGCGGGCCAGACGATTGGCTTCCAGGTCATCCAGCGGCCCCGCGTGTTCTTCGCGCAGGCGGATGGTTTCGGTGAGCCAGAGGTTTTGCAGTGGAGTCAGTTCAGTCACGCGGCGTCCCGTCGCTAAATCGAGCGCTGAGCATAACCGCTGTGGCGCTTATCGGGGTAAGCGCGGCTCTGGTATCCTCGCTGGCATGACTAAATCACTGCCCCTCAGCCTGATCGCAGCCCTCGGTGAAAACCGCGTGATCGGCGTCGACAACAGCATGCCCTGGCACCTGCCGGGGGACTTCAAATACTTCAAGGCGACCACGCTCGGCAAGCCGATCATCATGGGTCGCAAGACCTGGGATTCGCTCGGCCGGCCGCTGCCGGGGCGCTTGAACATCGTGATCAGCCGCCAGACCGATCTGCAACTCGAAGGCGCCGAGGTCTATCCGTCGCTGGAAGCCGCCGTGGCCCGCGCCGAGGAATGGGCGAAAGCCCAGGGCGTTGATGAACTGATGCTGATTGGCGGCGCGCAGTTGTATGCGCAGGGACTGGCGCAGGCCGATCGGCTGTACCTGACCCGCGTGGCGCTGAGCCCGGAAGGCGATGCGTGGTTTCCGGAGTTTGATCTGAGCGAATGGAAGCTGGTGTCGGATGTTGAAAACCCGGCGGTTGAAGATAAACCCGCGTACAACTTCGAAGTCTGGGAGCGCGCATGATCGTTCCCACGCTCTGCGTGGTAACGCCTCAGGGGACGCTCCGCGTCCAGTGACGCGGAGCGTCACGGGCTGCATTCCCACGCAGAGCGTGGGAACGATCCTTTGAAACTATGCCTGGGCCAACTCTGCGTGTTCATCGGCATCCAGCAGCGCTTTATCCGTCTGCTGCATGACCTGACTGGTAATCGCCCCGGCGGTAATCGAGCCACTCACGTTCAACGCGGTGCGGCCCATATCGATCAGCGGCTCGACCGAAATCAGCAGGGCCACCAGTGACACCGGCAGGCCCATCGCCGGCAGCACGATCAGTGCGGCGAACGTCGCGCCGCCACCGACCCCGGCGACACCGGCCGAGCTCAACGTGACAATCGCCACCAGCGTCGCTATCCACAACGGATCCAGCGGGTTGATGCCGACCGTTGGCGCGACCATCACGGCCAACATCGCCGGGTACAGGCCGGCACACCCGTTCTGGCCGATGGTCGCACCAAACGAGGCAGCGAAACTGGCGACCGACGACGGAATACCCAGGCGGCGGGTCTGCGCTTCAATGCTCAGCGGGATGGTCGCCGCGCTGGAGCGACTGGTGAAAGCAAACGTCAGCACCGGCCAGATCTTGCGGAAGAAGCGCAGCGGGTTGATCCCGGCTGCCGACACCAGCACGCCGTGCACGACGAACATCAGGCCCAGGCCGATATACGAGACCACGACAAAACTGCCGAGCTTGATGATGTCCTGCAGGTTGGAACCGGCGACCACTTTGGTCATCAGCGCCAGCACGCCGTACGGGGTCAGCTTCATCACCAGACGCACCAGACGCATCACCCAGGCTTGCAGGGTGTCGATGGCGTTGATCACTTTCTGACCCTTCTCGACGTCGTCCTTGAGCAGTTGCAGTGCGGCGACCCCGAGGAACGCGGCGAAGATCACCACACTGATGATCGAGGTCGGCTTGGCCCGGGCCAGGTCGGCGAACGGGTTCTGCGGAATGAACGACAGCAGCAATTGCGGCACATTCAGGTCGGCAACCTTGCCGGCGTAGTCGTTCTGAATGGTTTGCAGGCGCGCCATTTCCTGAGTGCCGGCGACCAGACCTTCAGCGGTAAGGCCGAACAGGTTGGTCAGGCCGATGCCGATCAACGCCGCGATGGCGGTGGTGAACAGCAGCGTGCCGATGGTCAGGAAACTGATTTTGCCCAGCGATGAAGCGTTGTGCAGGCGGGCCACGGCGCTGAGGATCGAAGCAAACACCAGCGGGATCACGATCATTTGCAGCAACTGCACGTAACCGTTGCCGACCAGATCGAACCAGCCGATCGAGGCTTTCAGCACCGGATTGCCGGCACCGTAAATCGTGTGCAGCGCGACGCCGAACGCCACGCCGAGGCCCAGTGCAAGCAGGACTTTTTTCGCCAGGCTCCAAGTGGTGTGGCGGGTTTGCGCCAGACCGAAGAGCAAGGCGAGGAACACCAGCAGGTTGAGAATCAACGGTAGATTCATGAGAACTCCAGTAAAGACTGTGCCAACAGCCGTCCGGGGCTGCTGCGAACCGGAAAGCCTAACAGCTTGATTTGCAATGATTTAATACCGAAATGGCAGGGCGTCCGTCGTTTTTGGAATAAGCGCGTGTCGCTGTCGGCAATGCAACTGACGCGCAGGGGACGCAAGCGGTCGCTGACAGGCCAGGGTTGTCACACTGATTTGTTAGCGTCGAACTCTTTGCATCGGGGAGTAGCGCTATGAAAATTGCACGCACGTTGTTGGCTGTAGCACTGGCGGCTGGCCTCGCCGGCCAGGCATTGGCCACGGACCTCAAGCATTGGCCGGCAGATCAGGCCAAGGCGCTGGACGCGATGATCGCTGCCAACGCCAACAAGGGTAATTACGCGGTGTTCGACATGGACAACACCAGTTACCGCTACGACCTCGAAGAATCCTTGCTGCCGTTCATGGAAAACAAGGGCCTTATTACCCGCGACAAGCTCGACCCCTCGCTGAAACTGATGCCGTTCAAGGACACCGCCGAGCACAAGGAAAGCCTGTTCAGTTATTACTACCGGCTCTGCGAAGTCGACGACATGGTCTGCTACCCGTGGGTGGCGCAGGTGTTCTCCGGCTTCACCCTCAAGGAGCTCAAGGGCTACGTTGACGAACTGATGGCTTCGGGCAAACCGGTGCCGGCGACGTATTACGAAGGCGATGTGGTGAAGAAACTCGACGTCAATCCGCCGAAGATCTTCACTGGCCAGCAGGAGCTGTATAACAAGCTGATGGGGAACGGCATCGAGGTCTACGTGATGACCGCCGCTTCAGAGGAACTGGTACGCATGGTCGCGGCGGATCCCAAGTACGGTTACAACGTCAAACCGCAGAACGTCATTGGCGTTTCACTGCTGCTCAAGGATCAGAAGACCGGCGAGCTGACCACTGCGCGCAAACAGATCACTGCCGGCAAATATGACGAGAAGGCCAACCTCGGCCTGGAGCTGACGCCGTACCTGTGGACCCCGGCAACGTGGATGGCCGGCAAGCACGCAGCGATCCTGACCTATATCGATGAATGGAAAAAACCGGTACTGGTCGGCGGCGATACCCCGACGAGCGACGGTTACATGCTGTTCCACGATGTCGATGTGGCCAAGGGCGGCATTCACTTGTGGATCAACCGCAAGGACAAGTACATGACGCAAATCAACGGCATGATGGCCAAACACGCGGCGGCCCAGGCCAAGGAAGGCTTGCCGGTGACGGCGGACAAGAACTGGGTGATCGTCA
>NZ_RCOA01000065.1:0-8593 GCF_004307585.1 Pseudomonas sp. Sample_20
GTTACAAGCCCGCCCCGGCCCGTTGTTTAGACTGCCCGCAGTCCTAACAACAAAAAAGGGTCACGCCATGGACACCTTTCACCCAGACTTCAGCAGTTGGCTGAACGCCCCTGCCCACCAGCAATGGCTAGCCGCCGAAGGCCTGCGTCTGCTGGATTTCGCCAAGGCATCACGACTGCCCGAAGGCTTCGGCAATCTCGACGAGCGCGGCCGTTTGCCGGCGCACGCGCAAGCCGAAACCATGAACACCGCGCGCATGACCCACAGCTTCGCCATGGCGCACATTCAGGGCCTGCCGGGGTTTGCCGAGCTGGTCGACCACGGTATCGCCGCGTTGCGCGGGCCACTGCGTGATGCGTTGCACGGCGGCTGGTTTGCGGTTGCCGAACATCGCGACGACAACACCGGCAAGAACGCCTATCTACATGCCTTTGTCGCGCTCGCCGCCAGCTCCGCTGTGGTCGCACAACGGCCCGGCGCCCAGGCCTTGCTCGATGACGCCATCGACATCATCGACACTTATTTCTGGAGCGAAGAAGAGGGCGCCATGCGCGAATTCTTCAATCGCGACTGGAGCGAAGAAGAAGCCTATCGCGGCGCCAACAGCAACATGCACGCGACCGAAGCATTCCTCGCGCTGGCTGATGTCACCGAAGATCCGCGCTGGCTGGTACGCGCCCAGCGCATCGTCGAACGAGTAATCCATGGCCACGCTGCTGCCAACGACTACATGGTCATCGAACACTTCGATCGCGACTGGCAACCGCTGCGCGAATACAACCACG
The DNA here is from genome assembly GCF_004307585.1 of Pseudomonas sp. Sample_20. Taxonomy (NCBI): domain Bacteria; kingdom Pseudomonadati; phylum Pseudomonadota; class Gammaproteobacteria; order Pseudomonadales; family Pseudomonadaceae; genus Pseudomonas; species Pseudomonas sp. Sample_20. The sequence continues at coordinate 786 of NZ_RCOA01000065.1, forward strand.
ACAATCCGGCTGACGGTTTTCGTCCTTACGGCACCACGCCGGGCCATGGTTTCGAATGGGCGCGCTTGCTCCTGCATCTTGAAGCCGCGCGGGTACAGGCCGGCATGCTTACGCCGGGCTGGCTGGCGACTGATGCGCAAAAACTCTTCGAAAACAATTGCCGCCACGGCTGGAATGTCGATGGCGCGCCGGGCATCGTCTACACCCTCGACTGGGATAACCAGGCTGTCGTTCGCCATCGTCTGCACTGGACGCATGCCGAAGCCAGCGCCGCCGCCAGTGCCTTGCTCAAACGCACCGGCGACGGGCAATACGAAACCTGGTACCGGCTGTTCTGGGAATTCTGCGAGACGAATTTCATCGACCGTTGCAACGGCAGCTGGCACCACGAACTCAATCCGCAGAATGTGCCGAGTGCCGATATCTGGCCGGGCAAGCCCGATCTGTATCACGCCTGGCAGGCTGTGCTGATTCCACGATTGCCGCTGGCGCCAAGCATGGCCACGGCTTTGGCGCAGTCGTCCCGGCCTGTTGCTGTGTAACCATGTCGTGACATTTACGCGTCCCTTCGTTACCTGCGAAGCGAAACGCTCTGTTTAAACTCCGTGCAGCGCAAGCACCAGACTTGCAATGCATAACAACAAGAAAGGTACATCTCGAATGAATGCGATTTCTCGCCTCGCTACTGTCATTTCTGTCGCCTCCCTGTTCCCGCTCGCAATCCTGCCGCTCAGTGTCTCCGCCGCCGATTCCAAAGGTTCGGTCGAAGTCGTGCACTGGTGGACTTCCGGTGGCGAAAAAGCCGCTGTCGATGTGCTCAAGGCCCAAGTCGAAAAAGACGGTTTCACCTGGAAGGACGGCGCTGTCGCCGGTGGTGGCGGTGCGACTGCCATGACCGTGCTGAAAAGCCGTGCCGTTGCCGGCAACCCGCCAGGCGTAGCGCAGATCAAAGGCCCGGACATCCAGGAATGGGCGTCGACCGGCCTGCTCGACACCGACGTTTTGAAAGACGTCGCCAAGTCGGAAAAGTGGGACAGCCTGCTCGACAAGAAAGTCTCCGATACCGTGAAGTACGACGGTGATTACGTGGCCGTGCCGGTGAACATTCACCGCGTGAACTGGCTGTGGATCAACCCGGAAGTCTTCAAGAAAGCCGGCATCACCAAGAATCCAACCACCCTCGAAGAGTTCTACGCGGCCGGCGACAAGCTGAAAGCGGCGGGCTTCATTCCGCTCGCTCACGGCGGTCAGCCTTGGCAGGACAGCACCGTGTTCGAAGCCGTGGTGCTCTCGGTCATGGGCGTGGATGGCTACAAGAAAGCCCTGGTCGATCTCGACAACAAAGCGCTGACCGGCCCGGAAATGGTCAAGGCGCTCACTGAGCTCAAGAAAGTCGCGACCTACATGGACGCGGACGGCAAAGGCCAGGACTGGAACCTCGAAGCGGCCAAGGTCATCAACGGCAAGGCCGGCATGCAGATCATGGGTGACTGGGCCAAGTCCGAATGGACCGCCGCCAAGAAAGTCGCCGGCAAGGACTACGAGTGCGTAGCGTTCCCGGGCACCGACAAGGCGTTCACCTACAACATCGACTCGCTGGCCGTGTTCAAGCAGAAGGATGCAGGCACTGCGGCCGGTCAGCAGGACATCGCCAAAGTCGTGCTGGGTGAGAACTTCCAGAAAGTCTTCAGCATCAACAAAGGCTCGATCCCGGTACGCAACGACATGTTGAACAACATGGACAAGCTCGGCTTCGACTCCTGCGCACAGACCGCTGCCAAAGACTTCCTCGCGGACGCCAAGTCCGGCGGCCTCCAACCAAGCATGGCGCACAACATGGCGACCACGCTGGCCGTGCAGGGCGCGTTCTTTGACGTAGTCACCAACTACATCAACGACCCGAAAGCCGACCCGGCCGATGCGGCGAAGAAACTCGGCGCGGCGGTTCAGTCGGCCAAGTAATGCTTGGCCCTGTAGGAGTGGGCGTTTGTGGTGAGGGGATTCATCCCCGATGGGTTGCGAAGCGACCCCGGAAAGTTGCAGCGGTGCAGTGTCTGAAATACCGCATGTAATGATTTCGCGACTGCTGCGCAGTCGATCGGGGATAAATCCCCTCGCCACAAGGCTCACTTCTGCAAGGGAATGCTTTCGTAAACCCTTATTGTGGATTTCCCCATGAGTTCTGTTGCTGTGTTCAGCAAGGCCTCGCCGTTCGATGCATTGCAGCGCTGGCTACCGAAACTGGTGCTGGCGCCGAGCATGTTCATCGTGCTGGTGGGCTTCTATGGCTACATCCTGTGGACGTTCATTCTGTCGTTCACCACCTCGACCTTCCTGCCCAACTACAAGTGGGCCGGCCTGGCGCAATATGCGCGGTTGTTCGACAACGATCGCTGGTGGGTGGCGAGCAAGAACCTCGCCGTGTTCGGCGGTATGTTCATCGGCATTACCCTGGTGATCGGCGTGTTGCTGGCGGTGTTCCTCGACCAGCGCATCCGTCGCGAAGGCTTTATCCGCACCATTTACCTGTACCCGATGGCGCTCTCGATGATCGTTACCGGTACCGCATGGAAATGGCTGCTCAACCCGGGCATGGGCCTGGACAAATTGTTGCGTGACTGGGGCTGGGAAGGCTTCCGTCTGGACTGGCTGATCGACCCTGATCGCGTGGTCTACTGCCTGGTGATCGCCGCTGTGTGGCAAGCCTCTGGCTTCATCATGGCGATGTTCCTCGCCGGCCTGCGTGGCGTCGATCAATCGATCATCCGTGCTGCGCAGATCGACGGCGCGAGCATGCCGCGCATTTACTGGAAAGTCGTGCTGCCAAGCCTGCGTCCGGTGTTCTTCAGTGCGGTGATGATCCTCGCGCACATCGCGATCAAGAGCTTCGACCTCGTTGCGGCAATGACCGCCGGCGGTCCGGGTTATTCCTCCGACCTGCCAGCGATGTTCATGTATTCCTTCACCTTCAGTCGCGGCCAGATGGGCATGGGCTCGGCCAGTGCGATTCTGATGCTCGGTGCGATCCTCGCGATCATCGTGCCTTACCTGTATTCCGAGCTGAGGACCAAGCGTCATGACTAGTCTTGCTGCCAAACCCGCTATCAGCTTGAGCCGCATCGCAATCTACGCGGTGCTGATCCTTGCGGTGTTTCTGTATCTGGTGCCGCTGGTGGTGATGTTGCTGACCAGCTTCAAGACCCCGGAAGACATCAGCACCGGCAACCTGCTGAGCTGGCCGACCGTGGTCAGCGGCATCGGCTGGGTCAAGGCCTGGGCCACGGTTGACGGCTACTTCTGGAACTCGATCAAGATCACCGTACCGGCGGTAATCATCTCCACCGCCATCGGTGCGTTGAACGGTTACGTGCTGTCGATGTGGCGCTTCCGTGGTTCGCAGTTGTTCTTCGGTCTGCTGCTGTTCGGCTGCTTCCTGCCGTTCCAGACCGTGCTGCTGCCGGCCTCGTTCACCCTCGGCAAGATGGGCCTGGCGAGCACCACCACCGGTCTGGTCTTCGTGCACGTGGTCTACGGTCTGGCGTTCACCACGCTGTTCTTCCGCAACTACTACGTGAGCATTCCCGATGCGCTGGTCAAGGCTGCGCGTCTGGATGGCGCGGGTTTCTTCACGATTTTCCGCCGCATCATTCTGCCGATGTCGACGCCGATCATCATGGTCTGCCTGATCTGGCAGTTCACCCAGATCTGGAACGACTTCCTGTTCGGTGTGGTGTTCTCCAGCGGTGATTCGCAACCGATCACCGTGGCGCTGAACAACCTGGTCAACACCAGCACCGGCGCCAAGGAATACAACGTGGATATGGCAGCGGCGATGATCGCCGGCCTGCCGACCCTGCTGGTCTATGTGGTCGCAGGCAAGTATTTCGTGCGCGGGCTGACGGCCGGCGCGGTCAAGGGGTAATCATGGCTACGCTTGAACTTCGCAACGTAAACAAGACCTACGGGGCCGGCCTGCCGGACACCCTGAAGAACATCGAACTGTCGATCAAGGACGGTGAATTCCTGATCCTCGTCGGCCCGTCGGGCTGCGGCAAATCGACCTTGATGAACTGCATCGCCGGTCTGGAAACCATCACCGGCGGCGCGATCATGATCGGTGATCAGGACGTCAGCGGCATGAGCCCCAAGGATCGCGACATCGCCATGGTGTTCCAGTCCTACGCGCTGTACCCGACCATGAGCGTGCGCGAGAACATCGAGTTCGGCCTGAAGATCCGCAAGATGCCGCAGGCAGCGATCGACGAAGAAGTCGCCCGCGTGGCCAAGCTGTTGCAGATCGAACACCTGCTCAATCGCAAGCCGGGCCAGCTCTCCGGTGGTCAGCAACAGCGCGTGGCGATGGGCCGTGCCCTGGCGCGGCGGCCGAAGATCTACCTGTTCGACGAACCGCTGTCGAACCTCGACGCCAAGCTGCGCGTCGAGATGCGCACCGAAATGAAACTGATGCACCAGCGCCTGAAAACCACCACGGTCTACGTGACCCACGACCAGATCGAAGCGATGACTCTGGGCGACAAGGTCGCGGTGATGAAGGACGGCATCATTCAGCAGTTCGGTACGCCGAAAGACATCTACAACGACCCGGCCAACCTGTTCGTCGCAAGCTTCATCGGTTCGCCGCCGATGAACTTCATTCCCCTGCGTTTGCAGCGCAAGGACGGTCGTCTGCTGGCGCTGCTCGACAGCGGCCAGGCGCGCTGCGAATTGCCGATGAGCATGCAGGACGCCGGGCTTGAAGACCGCGAAGTGATCCTTGGCCTGCGCCCGGAGCAGATCGTTCTGGCGAACGGCGAGGGCAATGGTCTGCCGAGCATCCGCACCGAAGTGCAGGTCACCGAACCGACCGGTCCGGACACCCTGGTGTTCGTCAATCTGAATGACACCAAGGTCTGCTGCCGACTGGCGCCGGACGTGGCACCGCAGGTGGGCGAAAGCCTGACGCTGCAGTTCGATCCATCGAAAGTGTTGTTGTTCGACGCCAATACCGGTGAGCGCCTGGGCGTTGCGGGCCAGGTGCAGACAGAGACCCGGTCGGCGAATGTGGCGCAGTTCAAAGGCCGCTGAAAAACAATGCTGGAATGCGGTCCTGTGGGAGCTGGCTTGCCAGCGATGGCATCAAACCGGTTTGGCGACAGACCGAGTCGCTCGCATCGCTGGCAAGCCAGCTCCCACAAGGGCCGGTTCCACAAAAAGGAGCACGCGGTGAATGGCCTGTCATTCGTCGCACTTTATGTAAACCGCGTTAGATAAAAACAGTTAATAACAATAAAGACGAGGATGTAGGGATGAAAAAGAAACACGTCAATGCCCGGTTGATCTGCCAGGTTTCAGCGGCAGCTGCACTGGTGCTGGCCGGTAATGCGATGGCGGCGGATGCGTTCAGCTCCGACTCCAAGTGGATGACCGGCGACTGGGGCGGCGAGCGCACCAAGCTGATCGAGCAGGGTATCGACATCAAGGCCGACTACGTTGGCGAGATGGGAGCCAACCTGAACGGTGGCTACAACGACGACAAGACTGCGCGTTACGCCGACCAGTTCGGTCTGGGCGTGGCCCTCGACCTGCAGAAACTGTGGGGCTGGGACAACACCCAAGCGAAGATCCAGCTGACCAACCGTAACGGCTACAACATCTCCAACGACCGCGTTGGCGATCCGCGTGCCGGCACCCTCAGCTCCTCGCAGGAAGTCTACGGCCGTGGCCACATGGTGCGTCTGACCCAGTTGTGGATCCAGCACCAGTTCTTCGACAACAAGCTCGACGTCAAGGCCGGTTACTTCGGCGAAGGCGAAGACTTCAACACCTTCCCGTGCGACTTCCAGAACCTGGCGTTCTGCGGTTCGCAAGTGGGTAACTGGGCGACCAACATCTGGTACAACTGGCCCGTCAGCCAGGCCGCGATCCGTGTGAAGTACAACATCAACGACGAGCTCTACGCGCAGATCGGTGCGTACAACCAGAACCCGTCGCAGCTGGAACACGGCAACGGCTTCAAGCTCAGCGGCAGCGGCACCAAAGGTACCGTGCTGCCGGTTGAATTGGTCTGGTCGCCGAAGGTCAACAGCCTGCCGGGCGAATACCGCGTCGGTTACTACAAGAGCACGGCCGATGCCGACGACGTTCGCGAAGACGTCAACGGTTTCGACGCGGCAACCACCGGTGATGACTACAAGTCGCACAACAGCAAAAGCGGTTACTGGTTCGTTGCGCAACAGCAACTCACCAGCCACAACGGTGATGCGACTCGCGGTCTGAACATCGCTGCCAACGCGACTTTCCACGACAAGGACACCAACTTCATCGACAACTACCAGTCGGTGATGTTTGTCTACAAAGGCCCGTTCGATGCGCGTCCGAAAGATGACATCGGTATTGGCGCTGCGCGTATCCACGTCAACAAGGACGTCAAGCGCAACGCTGAACTGCTGAACGCTGCGAACGGTGTGTCCGACTACGACAACGCCGCGTTCTCGCCGATTCGTGAGACCGAGTACAACTACGAACTCAACTACGGCATCCATGTCACCAACTGGCTGACCGTGCGTCCCAACCTGCAATACATCACCCATCCGGGCGGTGTGGATGAAGTCGATAACGCTTTGGTCGCTGGCCTGAAAATTCAGTCAACGTTCTGACGCGTCTGCGATAAGCTCCTCTCTATGTGCGCATTTTGCGGACAGCCCAGGCTGTCCGCTTTTTTTTGTGACACAGGTCAGATGTGTTGCTTGATGATTTTTTGTGGCTGGAGAGCTTTTTGTGGCGAGGGGATTCATCCCCGCTGGGCTGCGAAGCGGCCCCAAAGCCATCCACTGAGGTGTATCAGCGAGAGGCCGTTTTCCAGGTTTGCGACTGCTTCGCAGTCGAACGGGGATAAATCCCCTCGCCACAGTATTCAAGGGTCACAAAGGTAATTGTACCCCCATGATTTTCAGGACCGTAGCCAATGCATGAGCATCCGCTGCAACGCTTCTTCAAATCCCTGCGCGAGCGACCGGTGTTCGCCTGGGAGCGCTATCAGATGCGCGACGTGTTGGTGATCGATCATCCGCTGTGTCAGGCGGTGTTCAGTCGTCAGGGCGCGCAGTTGCTGCATTTTCAGCCGCGCGGGCAGAAGCCGTGGTTGTGGTGCGCGGCGAAGTGGCCGCATGTCGGCGCGATTCGCGGTGGCGTGCCGGTGTGCTGGCCGTGGTATGGCCGTCATCCGAGCGAAAACGCCTGGCCGTCGCACGGTTGGGCGCGTCTGCTCGACTGGAAGTTGCTCGACAGTAGCAGCGCCGAAGACGGCGTGCGCCTGCACTGGCAATTGCAGCTGTGCGATTGGCAGGTCGACCTGCACGCGCACCTTGGCGAACGCATGGAATTACGCCTGAGCACCGAGCATCAGGACGACATGCCGTGCCAGTTGAGCCAGGCTTTGCACGCTTACTGGCGTATTGGTGATGTTGGTGAGATAGCGCTGTCTGGCCTCGAAGGCGCGCAGGGTTATGATCAATTGAATCGTCAGGTTTGCCAGCAGGAAGGCGAGTTGCGCGTCGATGGCGGGTGTCAGCGGGTGTTCCATCATGACGGCGAATTGCAGCTCAAGGATCACGCCTGGCAGCGCGAGTTGTGCATCGATACCGGTGACAGCGGCGACACCGTCGTCTGGCATCCCGGCGCGCGGCCGTTGCTGGGGGTAAGTTGGGACGAGGTTTCCGAGTTCGTCTGCGTGGAAGCAGCGGTGGGTGGCACGGACAGCCTGCACCTGGCGCCGGGGGAGAAGGCGCATTTGAGTTTGCAGGCGTGGG
>NZ_RCOA01000066.1:0-8087 GCF_004307585.1 Pseudomonas sp. Sample_20
GGTGGTCATGGCGTGGCAACCGGTGGGGGGGGATGTAGCTACGACCGTTGCGCTTCATGGCTGTTCAGTGGCCAGGCGAATCTCCGCTGAATTGGCAACCGCTTTCGCGAGCAGGCTCGCTCCCACAAGGATCACGCTGTACCTGTGGGAGCGAGCCTGCTCGCGAAGAATGCGCCGTCGATCTTATTGAACGGCCTCGTCATCCTTGAACTGGTCTTTCACGTATTTGATCTCGGTCCGCCCGTGCGGCGCCGGCAGGCCGTCTTCGCCGAGGTTGACGAACACCATCTTCTCGACGGTCAGGATGCTCTTGCGGGTGATCTTGTTGCGCACTTCGCAGGTCAGGGTGATCGAGGTGCGGCCGAATTCGGTGGCGGTGATGCCCAGTTCGATGATGTCGCCCTGGCGCGAGGCGCTGACGAAGTTGATTTCCGAGATGTACTTGGTCACCACACGCTGGTTGCCCAGTTGCACGATGGCGTAGATCGCCGCTTCTTCATCGATCCAGCGCAGAAGGCTGCCGCCGAACAGGGTGCCGTTGGGGTTGAGGTCTTCGGGTTTAACCCATTTGCGGGTGTGGAAATTCATGTTCACTCCTGAGCGCTTGCCGAAAGATGCGCCCATCTTGGCAGACTGCTCAGTCAGGCTCCAGGCAGCTGCGACTATGGTCGCCATTGGCGATCTTCATCCAGCCGACAGAAACCCTTTGGAAGATCAGCCCGGGCGGCTATAATCGCCCCCGTTTCAAAAAACGGTAACGTTCACTGGCTACCGTTTTCCCGCCACCTGTCCGAGGGGCGCTGCAGCAGGTTCGACCTGTCAGGCTCGGATGGGGCGTTGACCGGCCTGCGCCGGACACTAAACGCACAACGGCGCCCATTCGCATACATTACGAATGGAGGCTCTTCATGAGCGCTGTCAACACGCCTGCCGATTTTACCGATTACAAAGTTGCCGACATGTCCCTGGCTGCCTGGGGCCGTCGCGAAACCATCATCGCCGAATCGGAAATGCCTGCCCTGATGGGTCTGCGCCGCAAATACGCTGCCGAGCAGCCGCTCAAGGGCGCGAAAATCCTCGGCTGCATCCACATGACCATTCAGACCGCCGTGCTGATCGAAACCCTGGTTGCCCTGGGTGCCGAAGTACGCTGGTCGTCCTGCAACATTTTCTCCACTCAGGATCAGGCCGCTGCCGCTATCGCTGCCGCCGGTATCCCGGTGTTCGCCTGGAAAGGCGAGACTGAAGAAGAGTACGAGTGGTGCCTGGAGCAGACCATCCTCAAGGATGGCCAGCCTTGGGACGCCAACATGATCCTCGACGACGGCGGCGACCTGACCGAGCTGCTGCACAAGAAATACCCGCAAGTGCTCGATCGCGTTCACGGCGTAACCGAAGAAACCACCACTGGCGTACACCGTCTGCTGGACATGCTGGCCAAGGGCGAGCTGAAGATCCCGGCGATCAACGTCAACGACTCGGTGACCAAGTCCAAGAACGACAACAAGTACGGCTGCCGTCATAGCCTTAACGATGCGATCAAGCGCGGCACCGACCACCTGCTGTCCGGCAAGCAAGCGCTGGTCATCGGTTACGGTGACGTGGGCAAGGGCTCGGCCCAGTCCCTGCGTCAGGAAGGCATGATCGTTAAAGTCTCCGAAGTTGACCCGATCTGCGCCATGCAAGCCTGCATGGACGGTTTCGAACTGGTGTCGCCATTCATCGACGGTATCAACGACGGTTCCGAAGCGAGCATCGACAAAGCGCTGCTGGGCAAGATCGACCTGATCGTGACCACCACCGGTAACGTCAATGTTTGCGACGCGAACATGCTCAAAGCCCTGAAGAAGCGCGCCGTTGTCTGCAACATCGGTCACTTCGACAACGAAATCGACACCGCTTTCATGCGCAAGAACTGGGCTTGGGAAGAAGTGAAGCCACAGGTGCACAAGGTTCACCGCACCGGCGCTGGCAGCTTCGATCCACAGAACGACGACTACCTGATCCTGCTGGCCGAAGGCCGTCTGGTGAACCTGGGCAACGCCACCGGTCACCCGAGCCGCATCATGGACGGTTCGTTCGCCAACCAGGTTCTGGCACAGATCTTCCTGTTCGGCCAGAAATACGCCGACCTGTCGCCAGCGCAGAAAGCCGAGCGTCTGACCGTTGAAGTACTGCCGAAGAAACTCGACGAAGAAGTGGCCCTGGAAATGGTTCGCGGCTTCGGCGGCGTGGTCACCCAACTGACCAAGCAACAGGCTGACTACATCGGCGTTACCGTCGAAGGCCCGTTCAAGCCGCACGCCTACCGCTACTAACAGGCGCTGAAAGCTCGCTCTCCCTGTGGGAGCGAGCTTGCTCGCGAAGGCGATTGATCATTCAACATCACGGTTGTCTGACCCAGCGCTTTCGCGAGCAGGCTCGCTCCCACACGGGATTGCAGCGCCTCGAAGGTACTTGTTTACAAGGGTATGACCATGTCCCAAGACCGTCGCTACAGCTTCGAGTTTTTCCCGACCAAGACCGATGCCGGGCAAGAAAAGCTGCTCGCCACTGCCCGTCAGTTGGCCACCTACAACCCTGATTTCTTTTCCTGCACCTACGGCGCTGGCGGTTCGACCCGTGATCGCACGCTCAACACCGTGTTGCAGCTGGAAAACGAAGTCAAAGTACCCGCCGCTCCGCACCTGTCGTGCGTCGGTGACAGCAAGGACGACCTGCGCGGCCTGCTGAACGAATACAAGGCTGCCGGCATCAAGCGCATCGTTGCCCTGCGTGGCGACCTGCCGTCCGGCATGGGCATGACCAGCGGTGAGCTGCGTCACGCCAATGAACTGGTGGAATTCATTCGTGAAGAAACCGCCGATCATTTCCACATCGAAGTCGCCGCTTACCCGGAAATGCATCCGCAAGCGCGCAACTACGAAGACGATCTCGCCAACTTCGTGCGCAAGGCAAAGGCCGGTGCCGACAGCGCGATTACCCAGTACTTCTTCAACGCCGACAGCTACTTCTACTTCGTCGACCGTTTGCAGGCGCTGGGCGTGGATCTGCCGATCGTGCCGGGGATCATGCCGATCACCAACTACAGCAAACTCGCGCGCTTCTCCGATGCCTGCGGTGCGGAAATCCCGCGCTGGATCCGCAAGCAACTGGAAGCCTACGGCGACGACACGCGAAGCATTCAAAGCTTTGGCGAACAAGTCGTCAGCGAAATGTGCGAACGCCTGCTGCAGGGCGGCGCACCGGGGCTGCACTTCTACTCGATGAACCAGGCCGAACCTAGCCTGGCCATCTGGAACAACCTGAAGCTGCCGCGCTGAAGGTTTTCCATGCGATAAAAAAGGCCCTCACCGGGCCTTTTCACTGAAAAGCACAAATGGAATATTGTTGTCGATGATCTGCGCGCAAACAAAAACACGCCCTCAACTGGTCTATCTGGTTTTCGGTGCCGAGACCTACCATCAGGAAGCTGTTTTCAGCATCGCCAGTGCTCTGGCGTGGTTGCGCGAGACACCGGATGCCGCGATCGATATCCAGGTCTTCAGCGACAATCCGCAACCCTACGAGCATCTCCCCGTACGCATTCGCCCGCTGGACGCCGAAACGCGCCAGAAATGGAGCGAACCCCACGGTTATCATTTCCGGATCAAACATGTCGCGTTGCGCTCGGTACTTGAAGAGCATGAAACGGCGCTGTTGATCGACACCGATACATTTTTCCACTGCTCGCCGCTGAAACTGTTCGAGCGGGTGCAGCCCGGCACCCTGCTGTGCAATGACTACTACGCTCGCTATGGCGACAACAAGATGAGCCTGCTCTACCGCACGCTGTCGGCCACACTGCTGGACAAAGGCCTGACTGACGATCACATGCGCCTGCTCAACTCCGGCGTCATCGGCCTGCATCGGCAGGATGCCCACGTGCTCGACCGCTCCATCGCTTTGATTGATGAGCTGTTCCCGTCGGCACAGGGCGCCTACACCCTCGAAGAGTTCTGCCTGTCAGTGGCTGCCTATCGCACGCTCGACGTCAACAAGTGCCCGGATCTGATTCACCATTACTGGAGCCGCAAGCACCTGTTCAGGGCCAAGGTTCAGGCCTGGGTCGCCAAACATGGCGACAACCCGACCGGCGAGGCTGCACTGGACGACACCCGGCGGGTGTCGCCGCAACTGCCGCGACCACCGCGCCTGCAGCGGATGTTCTACAAGCTCGCCACGTTGCTGCTGCCGGCACATCTGCGTCAGTTCATTCGCGAAATTCTTTACGGCTGCTATGAACATCCCAACGAGTTCGATCAGGCGTGTGCAGCGGTCTGGTGGGACAAGGCGCTGGAAAACCAGCAGAAACGCATTGGCAAGCCGGTTTGCAGGCACTTGCTCAGGGACTGGTTCAGTCGCGGCCTGGTCAAGCGGATCCTTGGTTCGCGTCACGCGAAGGTCCACCAACACCTGCTGAAAACCGCAAGCAAATAAGGCCATCACGGCCATTGCGCCCGGGGTCTGCGCGAAACATGCATGCCAGAGCTTCTCATCAGGCGTTTCGCGTACTAACCTCAGGCCATGCCCCTTATTGCCCAACTGCTGAGCGTTATTCTTTTGACTTGCCTGAGCGTCGCCGCTCGGGGGGAGAAGTTGCGTATTGTCACCGAGCCGTGGGCGCCGTACGTCTACGAACAGGGTGGCAAAAACCTTGGTCTTGACTACGAAACCACCGCCATCGTGTTCCAGCGTCTGGGCATTGAAGTGGAATGGCAGTTCCTGCCGTGGAAGCGCTGCCTGTCGATGCTCGAGACCGGCCAGGCCGACGGTGCCCTGGACATCTTTCACAGCGCCGAACGCGACGCCACCCTGCTCTATCCCAGCGAACCGTTGTCCGATGTCGAATTCGTGATGTTCTACGCCAACGACCGGCCGCATCCATTCAACACCCTCGAACAACTCAAAGGCCTGACCATCGGCACCTCGCCGGGTTATCTGTACAGCCCTGACTTCAGCCAGTCGGACCTGTTTACCCGTGAGCCGGCGCCAACCCATGAAGCCAATTTCGGCAAACTGGTGCGCGGACGCATCGACCTGTTGATTACCGATCGCCGCGTCGGTCAGCATTTGCTCGATGAGCTGGATATTCGCGATCTGATCACGGAAAACCCGACGGTTATCAGTCGCCAGAGCCAGTTTCTTGCAGTTCGGCGCAATGCCGGCATGGATTTGCTGGTGCAGCGTTTCGGTGCCGAGCTCAAGCGTTTCAAGCGTGAACCGGCCTACGCCGAGCTCAGCGCGCGCTATGGTGCCGCACCTGTTGAGGGCGCACCAATGCGCCCGGCCACGGCCGGCGGCAAAACCGTTGAGCAGCAGGAAAGCAGCGCGCAGTGATTGCTCTGTTATACTCCGGCGTTCCCGCCAGGCTCACGCCCGGACGCCCGGAACCGTAACAGGCCTCTCGACCCGCTACAGCGCAGCTTCCAGCCCGCGCGAGCGCTCCTGACGTGCCTTCGGAACCGCCGCTGGACCGGACGGGATTGCGTCCTCTTAAACGTGATTCGCGCCAGGCAAGACTCCCATTGGGCCAAGCCCTAACTAAAACAGGATTACTCATGTCCTTTGCTTCCCTCGGTCTCTCCGAGGCTTTAGTCCGTGCCATCGAAGATGCGGGCTATACCGAGCCTACTCCGGTGCAACAGCGGGCCATTCCCGCCGTGTTGCAAGGTCGCGACCTGATGGTGGCGGCTCAGACAGGTACCGGTAAAACCGGCGGTTTCGCCCTCCCGATTCTGGAGCGGTTGTTCCCCAACGGTCACCCGGACAAATCCCAGCGTCACGGCCCGCGCCAACCGCGCGTGCTGGTCCTGACCCCGACCCGCGAACTCGCGGCCCAGGTGCACGAGAGCTTCAAGATCTACGCCCGTGACCTGAAATTCGTCAGCGCCTGCATCTTCGGCGGCGTCGGCATGAACCCGCAGGTCCAGGCCATGTCCCGTGGCGTCGACGTCCTCGTCGCCTGCCCGGGTCGCTTGCTCGACCTCGCCGGCCAGGGCAGCGTCGATCTGTCCCACGTGGAAATTCTCGTTCTCGACGAAGCCGACCGCATGCTCGACATGGGTTTTGTCCACGACGTGAAAAAAGTCCTCGCACGTCTGCCGGCCAAGCGTCAGAACCTGCTGTTCTCGGCGACTTTCTCCAAAGACATCACCGACCTCGCCGGCAAACTGTTGCACAACCCGGAACGCATCGAAGTGACGCCGCCGAACACCACGGTCGAGCGCATCGAACAACGCGTGTTCCGCCTGCCGGCCAGCCACAAACGTGCGCTGCTGGCGCACCTGATCACCGCCGGCGCGTGGGAACAGGTACTGGTCTTCACCCGCACCAAGCACGGCGCCAACCGTCTCGCTGAATACCTGGACAAACACGGCCTGCCGGCTGTGGCGATCCACGGTAACAAGAGCCAGAACGCGCGCACCAAAGCCCTGGCCGACTTCAAGGCCGGCGAAGTACGCATTCTGGTTGCCACCGACATCGCTGCCCGAGGTCTGGACATCGATCAGTTGCCGCATGTGGTCAACTTCGAGCTGCCGAACGTCGATGAAGACTACGTACACCGTATCGGCCGTACCGGCCGCGCCGGTCGTTCGGGCGAGGCGATCTCGCTGGTCGCGCCGGACGAAGAAAAACTGCTGAAAAGCATCGAGCGCATGACCAAGCAGAAGATTGCCGACGGCGATCTGATGGGCTTCGACTCCAGCACCATCGAAGCCGAGAAGCCGGAAGCCCGCGAGCGTCCGGACATCCGCAACCCGCGCAATTCCCGTGGCCCGCGTGGCGACGGCCCGAATGGCGGTGGCGGCGGTCGCAAGGACAAAGGCAAAGACAAGGGCAAGGAAAAGCCGGTCGGTGAACGTGGCGAGCGCCCTGCCCGTCAGCAGAAACCGCGCGAAGGCACCCCGAGCCGCGAACAGCGCCCGAGCCAGCCACCGCGTGCAGCGGCTGACCGTGCCCCGGACGAATTCCTCGACGACGATATCGATAACTTCGGTAACCGCGTTGACTACGTGCCGAAGGCCGCTCCTGCCGGCGGCCGTGGCCGTCGTCCTGGCGCACCGGCGCAAGGCGCAGGCGCTCCACGCGGAGGTCAGCCACAGGGTCGTCAGAACGGTCCGCGCAACAGCAACGGCTCGAGCACCGGCACGCCACCGGCCAAACGTAGCGGCCCGCGCAATGGCGCTCCGCGTGACGGTCAGGGTCGTCGTGACGAATCCGCGCCACGCAACCGCCGCCCGGCCCGTGACGATCAGCCACGCAGCGAACCGGCCGTGCAGAACCCGCGCAGCAACGGGCCGAAGATCATGCACAAGGAATCGAAAGCCGACCGCTTCCCGACGCCTGAGCAACTCGATCAACTGCCAAGCCGCCCGCGTGGCGAGAAACCAGCACTGCTGACCCGCAATCGCTGAGTTTCAACCCGCCATGAAAAATGCCCCGACTCGAAAGAGCCGGGGCATTTTTTTACCTCGATTATCTCTGCCACACCGCAATACCCCTGTGGGAGCGAGCCTGCTCGCGAAGGCGGCGGGTCAGCTGAATCTTTGCCGATTGACACACCGCTTTCGCGAGCAGGCTCGCTCCCACAAGGAATAGCGTGTTATGGCAAAGAAAAACGCCCCCGGCCTTGCGACCGGGGGCGTTTTCATGTGGCGGCGAAATTTATTTCGCTTTCACACCTTCGAACGAAACATACAGCTCGACCGCATCGGACTTCGGACCGAGGTCTTTCTGCTTGCCGAAATCGGAACGCTTGATGGTGGTGGTGCCTTCGAAGCCGGCACGGTAGCCGCCCCATGGATCCTTGCCTTCGCCCAGGAAGGTGGCCTTGACGACAACCGGCTTGGTTACGCCCAGCAGGGTCAGGTCGCCGGTCACGTCAGCGGTGTTGGCACCGGTGGACTTGACGCTGGTGGATACGAAAGTAGCCTTGCCGAACTTGCTGGCGTTGAGGAAATCAGCGCTGGCGATGTGCTTGTCGCGCTCGGCGTGGTTGGTGAACACGCTGGCAGTGTTGACGTTGAACTCGATCTTGCTGTCTT
>NZ_RCOA01000075.1:0-1740 GCF_004307585.1 Pseudomonas sp. Sample_20
TGTAGATACTCTGTTCACGGTCAAGCTTTCGCGAGATGTTTTTCGCTAAAAAGCTTGGCCGTATTAAATTCTTCTCCGGAACGCATGCACGCCCACAACCCAGTCAGATATTTGCGCATCACCGCACCGATTGCCTGCATTTTTTTCTTGCCGCGAGCAACGAGAGCTTCGTAAAAAGCCTTCACATTCTCATCGCAGCGGATTGCCGTCATTGCCGGCATGAACATCGCTGCACGCAAATAAGCATTGCCGCATTTGGACATTCGCCCTGGCCGATTCACGCTGGTGCCGGATTGGGTCAACCTGACGTCCAGGCCTGCGTAACGGCTTACCTGTGCCGATTTAAGCGTCACAGGCAGGGTCGTCAGCTCCGCCAGTGCAGCGATAGCCGAGGCTTCTCCTACGCCGGGTGCCGCCATCATGCAGCGAAACTGCAAACTCAGGTCCGGGCATTTGGCGATGGCATCACGTGCGGCTTTCTTCAAACGATCAATCCGCGCGTCCAACCCTGCAATCGCCTCTTTCTCATCTTCGATCAGCAGCTCCACTCTTGTTTCTGTCGCTTGTAGCGCGTGCAATTCGTTTTTGGCTCGCGTTCGATGACCAATCAGACGATTGATATGACGTCCAATGGCACGCAACGTCATCTGATCGGCCGTAGGCGGCACCCAAAGTCTGGGCGCCATACGCTCGCCATATTCGGCTAGTAATTGAGAATCTATCTGGTCAGTCTTGCTGTTTTGCAGCATCAATTTGGCAAAATTGTGAAAACTTTTTGGGTTGATCACCGAGACCGGCAAACCGGCGGCGTGCAACTCCAGCGCAAGATCCAGGTAGTAAATGCCGGTGGCTTCCATAACCACGCTCAGCGGCTTGAGACCCAGCATCTTGGCCGCGGCAGTCTTGCGCCCTTTGGGTGTGTGCTGAATCTCCCACTGGCCTGATGTTTTACCGTTCTGTCGCCATCCCATCGCAGACGTGCGAGCACCAATGTCTATGCCGACATGAGTATTCATGCTTTTCACTTCCCTGACTTTCGGTAAGATTGCTCCCGGTTCCCCCGACCTCGAACTTCATGCCACTGCAACCTTGTAATGCGAAGTCCGACTTGTCGGCTTCTCGATACTCTTCGTGGTGGGCAATGAGGCGGGGGGGCCTCTCTACAGACAAGGTCAGGAGCAAATCCTGCCTTCAGGAGCGATCGGCCTCCCCCCAGAAACGCACTTGCTGTTGTATGAGTCCTTGAGCGTAACCTCTCTCTTTGGACTCAGGGTCAACATACAAGGAGCGAGCCTGTTCGCGATAGCGGACTGACATTCAACATTGATGTTGGATCTGATGGCCCTATCGCGAGCAGGCTCGCTCCCACAAGGTCAGTATTTCAGGCAACAAAAAATGGGCACCCAACCTGGTTGGTGTGCCCATTTTTTATTCCGCCCCCCGTTTTGCGGGGTGGAAATCAAGGATTGACGCTGTCTTTCAACGATTTGCCTGGTTTGAAGGCAACTGTGTTGCTGGCCTTGATTTTGACTGGCTCACCGGTTTGCGGGTTTTTGCCGGTACGGGCGCCGCGGTGGCGTTGCAGGAAGGTGCCGAAGCCTACCAGCGTTACGCTGTCTTTGCGGTGCAGGGCGCCGGTGATTTCTTCGAGTACGGCGTTGAGAACGCGGTTGGCCTGCTCTTTGGTGAGGTCTGCTTTTTCAGCAATTGCTGCAGCGAGTTCTGGTTTACGCATATTAG
>NZ_RCOA01000092.1:0-7587 GCF_004307585.1 Pseudomonas sp. Sample_20
CCCCCAAGGGGGCGAGGGGGAAAGGGAGCCGATTGATCGTTCCCACGCTCCGCGTGGTAACGCCGCCATGGACGCTCTGCGTCCACTGTGACGCGGAGCGTCACGGGCTGCATTTCCACGCAGAGCGTGGGAACGATCAATGTGGGGGATCAGCCCTCGACCGCAGGAATATGCCCAAACATCTCCTGGGTAAACGCCACCCGCTCTTCTACCGATTCCTTAACGCCCCGCGCCTTCAGCTCTTCCAGCCGCGCTTCGACCGCGTGAGTGCGCAAGGTCAGGCCGCAATCGTTGGCGATCTGAATGTTCAGCCCCGGCCGTGCATTCAGTTCGAGAATCAACGGACCCTTTTCCTGATCGAGCACCATGTCCACGCCGATATAACCCAGCCCGCACAGCTCATAGCAGCCGGCGGCGAGTTTCATGAAACCGTCCCAGTAGGGCAGTTGCACGCCATCCACCGCGTTGGTGGTGTCGGGGTGTTTGGTGATGATGTTGTTCAGCCAGGTGCCGCGCAGCGTAAGGCCGGTGGCCAGATCCACACCAACGCCAATGGCGCCCTGGTGCAGGTTGGCCTTGCCGCCTGACTGACGGGTCGGCAGACGCAACATCGCCATCACCGGGTAACCCATCAGCACGATGATGCGGATGTCCGGCACGCCTTCGTAGCTGATGCTCTTGAAGATCTGGTCCGGGGTCACACGGTATTCGATCAGCGCGCGGTCGCGGTGGCCGCCCAGCGAGTACAGGCCGGTGAGGATGCTGGAGATGTGATGCTCCAGCTCTTCGTGGGCAAGGATCTTGCCCGACACCGTGCGATAACGGCCCTCGAAGCGGTCGGCGATGACGATGATGCCGTCGCCACCCGCGCCCTGCGCCGGTTTGATCACGAAGTCGCTGCGCCCGCCGATGATCTCGTCGAGCTTGTCGATTTCCTTCTCGGTGGAGATCACCCCGTACAGCTCCGGCACGTGAATGCCGGCGGCGATGGCGCGTTCCTTGGTGAGGATCTTGTCATCGACGATCGGGTACAGGCTGCGCTTGTTGTACTTGAGCACGTAGTCCGCGTTTCGGCGGTTGATGCCCATGATGCCGCGCGCCTCGAGGGCCTTCCAGGTCTTCCAGAAACCGAACATCAGGCGTCAGCCTTCTTCAGGAAGGCCTTGAAACGCACCAGTTCGGTCAGGCGGTAGCCGCGATAGCGCCCCATCGCCAGCATGAAACCGACCAGAATCAGCAGGATCGCCGGGAAGGTAAACACGAAGTACACCAGCTCCGGCACGGTCATGATCAGGTGCGCCAGGGAGGCTGCGAACAGCGTGCCGATGGCGACTTTCAGCGCATGGTTGGCGCCGCGTTCTTCCCAGGTGATCGACAGACGCTCGATGGTCATCGTCAGAATCACCATCGGGAACAGCGCCACCGACAAGCCACGCTCAAGCCCCAGTTTGTGGCTGAACAGACTGATCGCCGCAATCAACACCACCACGAACGTCAGCACCACCGACAGGCGCGGCAGCATTTGCAGCTTCAGATGTTCGAGATACGAGCGCAGCGACAGGCCCAGCGCGGTGATCACCGTGAACAGCAGAATGCCGAAGCCCAGCTGCGTTTCGCGGAAGGCGAGGGCGATCAGCACCGGGGTGAATGTGCCCAGGGTCTGCAGGCCGATCAGGTTGCGCAGGATCAGGATCACCAGCACGCCGATCGGGATCATCACCATGATCATGAAGGTCTGCTGGGTCTGCAGCGGCAAGCCGTACAGCGAATAATCGAGGAAGTTGGCGTCAGTGTTTTCGTCGGTCAGCTTGGCCAGACGAATCGCGTTCATCTCGCTGTTGTTCAGGCTGAAGGTCACGTTGGCTTTCTTGCCGCCGTCGACGGTGATCAGGTTTTCGTCACCGGTCCACCACAGCAGGCGGTCGGTTGGCAGGCCTTGCTCACCGGTTTCCGGGTTGAAGTACAGCCAGTCGTTGCCGTTGAAGCTGCGCAGCCACAGTTCGGGAGTCTGGGGCTGATCGGCGACGAGGCGGATGGTGTGGACTTTTTCTACCGGAACGTGGGCAATCGACAGCAGCAGTTCGACGATCTTGGCTTTGTGCGAGGTCGACGGATCGCCGGCCAGCAGCAATTTGACGTTGTCGTCATTCACGTTGTTGACGCGCTTGATCGCCTCGCCAATAAAGGTTTCGACGTCGGCCGAGTGTTGGCGAATCGGCGCGAGCAGGGCTTCGGCGGCGATTTTTTCCGGGCCTTCGATGACCATGCTGTCACGGAAGGTCGGGCCTTTGACCTTGGATTTTTCCGCGGTGTAGCGCTTGGTCAGCACCAGACGGTAATACAAGGTCTGGTTGCCCTTGGCGCGACGGGCCGACCAGGTCACCTTGCGGTTGCCGTCGATGCGGTTCACCGCTACGCCGTAGTTATTGGAGATGAAGCTTTCGTTGAGACTGACGTAATCGCGGCTCAGCGGCGGCACGAACATCTGGATCTTCACCGGATCCTTGGTGCTGGCGACGAACTCGACCTTGGCGTCGATGTTCCACAGGTCGTCGGTGGCGTCTTCGGTCACCGGGATGCCGAGCACGAAAATCTGATAGGCCGTAACCGAAACGCCCAGCAGCACCAGCACGGCGATCAGGATTTTCAGGTGGAAGGTTAGAGAACGCATGGAAATTACTCGGCGGTGTGAGCGGCGATGGTGCAGGCAGGTTTGCCGGCAGCGTATTTAAGACTGGGGTCGACCAGCGCGTCGAAGCGTTTCAGCGCCTCGGAGCCGATCAAAAGCGGGTATTGGAACGCACTTCGGTCGGTGAGGTTCACTTCGATGCTGCGCAATGCCGAACCCATGCAGATATCCAGCTCGATCACCGGACGGGCGGTGTACTGCTTGCCTTCTTCCGGATCGTAGTCGCCGGCGCGGCGCTTGATCTTGCTGACTCGCGCCAGCGGCCGTTCGATGGGGTGTGAATGCGCGGTGTCGATGGCCAGGTAGAAACGTACCCAGGATTCACCGTTGCGTTTGAAGCGTTTGATGTCGCGGGCGCTCAGCGAGGCGGTTTTCGCCCCGGTGTCGAGTTTGGCCGCAACTTCGAGATTGATGCCGTCAAGCGAAGCGTATTCGTTGAGGCCGTACACGGTTTTTTCCCCCGCGGCGGCGAGGCCGGGCAGGCAAAACAGAGCAAAAAAGGTGGGGAAAGGCTTGAGTCTCATAAATCCTGGTGCGCAGCGTTCCGTTATCGGTTCAGGTGCCCGCACAACCGTGCGCAAGCCCCCGCGTGTGCCTGGCAG
The DNA here is from genome assembly GCF_004307585.1 of Pseudomonas sp. Sample_20. Classification (NCBI taxonomy): domain Bacteria; kingdom Pseudomonadati; phylum Pseudomonadota; class Gammaproteobacteria; order Pseudomonadales; family Pseudomonadaceae; genus Pseudomonas; species Pseudomonas sp. Sample_20. The sequence continues at coordinate 3,292 of NZ_RCOA01000092.1, forward strand.
CTTTTTATGGCAAGCCGTACTAAAGACCCGCAAATGCGGGCGGCATTCTAGCACGGTGGTTTTATGGCGCCAGCGCTTGGGGCAGGGTGTAGCAAGATCAAAAGATCGCAGCCTGCGGCAGCTCCTACATTTGGATTTGCGTGCGCCCTGTAGGAGCTGCCGAAGGCTGCGATCTTTTTGAGGTTATTAGACGATTGTCGACAATACCTATTTATCCTTTGACTGATGCGGTCTTATTGGCTAGTTTTTGCCGCATTGGATTTAAAGGTGTCGACAATCATGCTGGATCAACTCGATCCCCCGGTCATCAGCGGTGACGATTCCGAGACGCTGTCGGAAAACGTCTTCCGGCGCATTCAGGCCGCCATCGTCAAAGGCGAAATCGCCCCGGGCAGCAAGATCTCCGAGCCGGAGCTGGCGCGCACCTATGGCATCAGCCGGGGGCCGCTGCGTGAGGCGATCCATCGTCTGGAAGGCCAGCGCTTGCTGGTGCGTGTGCCGCACGTCGGTGCGCGGGTGGTCTCGCTCAGCCATGCCGAATTGATCGAACTCTACGAAATCCGTGAATCTCTCGAAGGCATGGCCTGCCGCCTCGCTGCCGAGCGCATGAGCGTCGAGGAAATCGACGAACTGCGCCGGGTTCTGGAAACCCACGAGCGCGATGCGGCATTTCAGGCCGGCGTCGGTTACTACCAGCAGGAAGGCGACTTCGACTTTCATTACCGGATCATCCAGGGCAGCGGCAATCGCACGCTGACGCAGATGCTCTGCGGCGAGCTGTATCAACTGGTGCGCATGTACCGCATCCAGTTTTCCACCACGCCGAACCGCCCGCACCAGGCCTTCGCCGAACACCACCGCATTCTCGATGCCATCGCCGACCGTGACGGCGAGCTCGCGGAATTGTTGATGCGCCGCCACATCGGCGCCTCGAAACGCAACATCGCCCGTCACTACGAGGACGGCGCCCACAACAAGACAGCCACTGAACGAGGTGATGCATGACTTCCAACCTGAACACGCCGGGCCAGCGCTTCCGCGATGCGGTCGCCAGCGAGCATCCTTTGCAAGTGGTCGGCGCGATCAACGCCAACCACGCGCTGCTGGCCAAGCGCGCCGGTTTCAAGGCGATCTACCTGTCCGGCGGCGGCGTGGCCGCAGGCTCGCTGGGCGTGCCGGACCTGGGCATCACCGGGCTGGACGACGTGCTCACCGACGTGCGCCGCATCACCGATGTTTGTGACCTGCCGCTGCTGGTGGATGTTGACACCGGTTTTGGCTCGTCGGCCTTCAACGTCGCGCGCACGGTCAAGTCGATGATCAAGTTCGGCGCGGCGGCGATTCACATCGAGGATCAGGTCGGCGCCAAGCGCTGCGGCCATCGCCCGAACAAAGAAATAGTCAGCCAGCAGGAAATGGTCGATCGCATCAAAGCCGCCGTCGATGCCCGTACCGACGACAGCTTCGTGATCATGGCGCGTACCGATGCGCTGGCGGTGGAAGGTCTGGAATCGGCACTCGATCGTGCGGCGGCGTGCATCGAGGCCGGCGCTGACATGATTTTCCCTGAGGCGATTACCGAGCTGGACATGTACAAGCTGTTCGCCAACCGTGTGAAAGCACCGATCCTGGCCAACATCACTGAGTTCGGCGCAACGCCGCTGTACACCACCGAACAACTGGCTGGCGCCGACGTCTCGCTGGTGCTTTACCCGTTGTCGGCGTTCCGTGCGATGAACAAGGCAGCGGAAAACGTCTACACCGCGATCCGCCGCGATGGCACGCAACAGAATGTCATCGACACCATGCAGACTCGCATGGAGCTCTACGATCGTATCGATTACCACACGTTCGAGCAGAAGCTCGATGCGTTGTTTGCACAGAAGAAAGGCTGAACAAAACCCTGTGGGAGCGAGCCTGCTCGCGAAGACGGACTGACATCCAACATTGATGTCGATTGATCCAGCGCTTTCGCGAGCAGGCTCGCTCCCACAAGTTTCCCCATACAAATTCAAGAAGATTGGAGAACACAATGGCCGAAGCAAAAGTACTCAGTGGCGCCGGGCTCCGTGGCCAGGTAGCCGGGCAAACCGCACTGTCCACCGTGGGCCAGGCCGGAGCCGGGCTGACCTATCGCGGCTACGACGTGCGTGAACTGGCCGCCGATGCGCAATTTGAAGAAGTCGCCTATCTGCTGCTGTACGGCGAACTGCCGACCAAAGCGCAACTGGCCGACTATCAGACCAAACTGAGCAAGCTGCGCGACCTGCCGCAAGCTTTGAAAGAAGTGCTCGAACGAATTCCCGCCGACGCGCATCCGATGGACGTCATGCGCACCGGTTGCTCGTTCCTCGGCAACATCGAACCGGAGAAAGACTTCGCCGAACAGCGCGACAAGACCGACCGTCTGCTCGCCGCGTTCCCGGCGATCATGTGCTACTGGTATCGCTTCAGCCACGACGGCAAGCGCATCGACTGCGTCAGCGACGAGCCGACCATCGGTGGCCACTTCCTGCACTTGCTGCACGGCAAGAAGCCAAGCGAACTGCACGTCAAAGTGATGAACGTGTCGCTGATCCTCTACGCCGAACACGAATTCAACGCCTCGACCTTTACCGCACGGGTTTGCGCTTCGACCTTGTCGGATCTGTACTCGTGCGTGACGGCGGCGATCGGTTCGCTGCGTGGCCCGTTGCACGGTGGCGCCAACGAAGCGGCGATGGAAATGATCGAGCGCTTCTCGTCGCCGGAAGAGGCGATCAAAGGGACCCTCGGCATGCTCGAGCGCAAGGACAAGATCATGGGTTTCGGCCACGCGATCTATAAGGACAGCGACCCGCGCAACGAGGTGATCAAGGGCTGGTCGAAAAAACTCGCGGACGAGGTCGGTGACAAGGTGCTGTTCCCGGTTTCCGAGGCCATCGACAAGACCATGTGGGAGCAGAAGAAACTGTTTCCGAATGCCGACTTCTATCACGCCTCGGCTTACCACTTCATGGGCATCCCGACCAAGCTGTTCACGCCGATCTTCGTCTGCTCGCGCCTGACCGGCTGGGCCGCGCACGTGTTCGAACAACGCGCCAACAACCGCATCATCCGCCCGAGCGCCGAGTACACCGGCGTCGAACAGCGCAAGTTCGTGCCAATCGAACGTCGCTGAATGGTGAGCTGACCCGGAACCAGAGAACCCCGCTAGACCCTGTGGGAGCGAGCCTGCTCGCGAAGACGGACTGGCATCCAACAAGGATGTCGACTGATCTATCGCTTTCGCGAGCAGGCTCGCTCCCACAGTGGACGGTGTGCAACTCAGGTGTCTGGCCTCACCCTTTGAAATTACCGTGACCCGAGTCCTGACCCGATGAACACAGAATTCCGCAAGAACCTGCCCGGCACGCCGCTGGATTACTTCGACACCCGCGCGGCGGTCGAAGCGATTGCGCCTGGCAGCTACGACACCCTGCCCTACACCTCCCGCGTGCTGGCGGAAAACCTTGTGCGTCGCTGCGACCCGGCCACGCTCACCGATTCCCTCAAGCAACTGATCGAACGCAAACGCGATCTCGATTTCCCGTGGTTCCCGGCGCGGGTGGTCTGCCATGACATTCTCGGCCAGACCGCGCTGGTCGACCTCGCTGGCCTGCGCGATGCCATCGCTTTGCAGGGCGGCGACCCGGCGCAGGTCAATCCGGTGGTGCCGACGCAATTGATCGTCGACCACTCGCTGGCCGTCGAGGCGGGCGGTTTCGATGCCCAGGCCTTCGAAAAGAACCGCGCCATCGAAGACCGCCGCAACGAAGACCGTTTCCACTTCATCAACTGGACCAAGAAGGCGTTCAAGAACGTCGACGTGATCCCGCCGGGCAACGGCATCATGCACCAGATCAACCTGGAGAAAATGTCCCCGGTGATTCAAGTGCGCGAAGGCGTGGCGTTCCCCGACACCTGCGTCGGCACCGACAGCCACACGCCGCACGTCGATGCGCTGGGCGTGATCGCCATCGGTGTCGGCGGCCTCGAAGCCGAGAGCGTGATGCTCGGCCGTGCGTCGTGGATGCGTCTGCCGGAAAGCGTTGGCGTCGAACTGACCGGCAAGCTGCAACCGGGCATCACCGCTACCGACATGGTGCTGGCCCTGACCGAATACCTGCGCAAACAGAAAGTCGTCGGCGCTTGGCTGGAGTTCTTCGGTGAAGGTGCAGCAGCGCTGACCCTCGGCGACCGCGCGACCATTTCCAACATGGCCCCGGAATACGGCGCCACGGCGGCGATGTTCTACATCGACCAGCAGACCATCGA